>JBBRGG010000033.1:0-19343 GCA_038240875.1 Phycisphaerales bacterium
GTGAGTGATTGCGAGAGATCGACGGTGCGTTGTTCGCTAGCCGGGACGCCTCGCTGAAGCGTGTCGGCCTCGGTTGCGGGGCGAGCCGTGAACCCTTCGACCTCGGCGTAGACGATCGCGCGGATCGGTCTGCCGGCAACAAAGTCGCTCGTTTGGTACGAGTCGTATCTCCCAAAGCCCATCACGCGTGTACATAGGGCGACGTTCTTGAGGCCAAGTGTCGGCGCAAGGCTTGATAAGGCTTCGCGAGCCGCTCCGCTGGCGGCGACAGGGTTTTGCGCCACGCGATCGCGAGCCGCGAGAATAGCGTCAAATTGTGGCTTGTTCAGGCCTCGCGTCAACACGCTGGTTGGATCATCAAGCGAAGCAAGCGTGCCGGGGCGAAGCGATTCGATCGCGGCGAGCGCCAAGGCTTCGTGCATGCCACCTTTTGATTGGGTGGCTGATTCGGAAGGGTTCGCGGAAGGGTTTGCGCCAGAAATTGAAGCTGAAATTGGCGCTCGCATCAAGCCGACGATCCGCGAAGAGGTATCAACAAAGATCTTGTCCTCGTCGGACATCGAAGCGACGGCTGCGGAAACTGTGGCTGTGGTTACAGTGAGAGTGGGTGCAACGGGTGCGGCGAGGTTGGTAATTGCCACAACTTCTTGCGTGGGCTGGCTTTGTGAAGTGGTCGGGTTTGCGGGCGGCGTCGGCTGGGGTTCGGTGAGCATCGCCGACAGACCGTTGCTGCTCGGGTCGGCGAGACTTATGGCTGGTTGAGTTTGGCTCGGTTGAGTTTGGCTCGGTGCTGAAGAGGCGACTGCAACTGCTTGATTTGTAGTGGTTTGTGATTGGGTTTGTGATTGGGTTGAAGGCAAGTTTGTGCTGGCGAGCTGTCGTTGTTTCTGGGCTTGCTGGGCAAAGAGCGTTTCGAGATCGAGTGCCGAACGCTGGACCAGGGCGGCGACCTGAGAATCAGTGAGTAATTCGGGCGGGCCGTTGAGAAGGACAGAGGTATCGATGCCGTCGTCTTTAAGAAGGTTTGCAAGCCCTGTATTGACAGGCTCTTGCGAGCGAGCGTTGGCAATTGGACCACTCGACGAGCCAGTGCTTGTTGAACAACCGCCGAGGCTCGCGGCGATGCTGAGAGCTGTGCCGACGATTGCGACCAAGTGCATACCTGAAGTGCGGGCGCACTTGCGGGCGGACGCTACGTGTAGCTGGCGAGGAACGATCAAGATCAAAGCGGCCTCCTGCCTGGCGAATGCGAGCACAATTCAAGTGCGTGGCTACCAACTCCGTTGGTATGCACATTGTGGTAAGTATCGACAGGTTGACGCTTTGTTCTTGGGATATGCGCGTGAGATATGCAGGCGAGATATGCAGGCGAGATGTGCAGGAGGGATAGCGTGCGAGATAAGAGTAGAGAGATTCGTAGAGGCAGCGAATGTAAGCCTGCGAGCAGAGTTACCAAGACTTTATCGCAATCACGCCGCAAGATCGATGTCGTCGTCGCGGTCGTTGAACTTGTCCTCCAGCTTGTCGTTACCCTCGTCGTCGCCGGTGTTTACGTCGCCCGGGCTTGCCCACGTGTGCTTAGGAAGGTGGCGGTGGTGCGTGCGGACCACGCGCGAGAGTTGGTGTGAAAACAGTTCGGCGACCAAGCCTACTTTCGCGATGGTTTCGGGGGTAAATGGATCGCGGGCGTCGCGGAAAATCGCCAGCACCGCAAGGCATTCATCATCTGATCGGCAAGGCGTCACGACCATCGACGCGCTGGGAAGCCAGTGGGCGTGCTCGCCCAAAAGTGCCTCGACATGCTTTGGCGTGGGCAGGTGATGGATGCCTGGTCGGCGTTCAAAGGCGGGCGCGACAACGCCTGCGAACGTGTCGAGCATAACTTCCGCGCCGTCGCGCGGGCAGTCGTAATTTGCATACGCACCAAGCGTGAAATCACCCGCAGAGCTGGGAAGAAACACAGCGGCGTTGGTCGGGCCGGTTTTCTTGAGCATGCACTCAAGCAGCGTCCGCAACAGGCTTTCCAGCTCAAGCTCTTGGCGGAAGGTCGCAGAGAGTTCGGTCGCCAACGTGAGGCGATTGACGCGGTCGGCGGTTGATTCATGCGCGCCCGAGCGCACGCCAAGCACGGCGAGCGAACGATCAAGCACGGCGCGGGTGGCGTCGGCGTCGTTTGCAGCGGCAGTTAGCCGGGCGCAGCGGCGTTCGAGCCTGCGCCGGGTCACGCACTGGATGCGCCAATGCCGAGCGGCATTGGCCAAACGCTCGGCGAGTTCGCGTGCGGGCGTCGCCATCGCGAGCAAGTCGCTCGCGCCCGAACGCATGACACTCAGAGCGAGTTCAAGCGAAGGACGGTCGGCGATCATCACGCTGGGGGGTGCATCAACCACGCGGCACAAAGCGCGGATGATTTCAAATCCGCCTTCGGCGCCAGCGTCGGCGTGAACGAGGGCAATGTCATGGCGGCGAGACTTAATGGCTTCGAGAAGTGCGGCACTGTCGGAGAGAGGCGAGATGCGGGTGATGCGGGCGACCTTGCCTTCAAGTCGATGAGCCAGAGCCAGGCCGGGAGCATCGGGCGCGATGAGCAAGACACGAAGAGCGCCTGCGAGGACGCTGCTAGTACGATTGGAAGAGGCAAGGCTGGATGAGTTCTGGGCGCACGAGCCTTCGGCGTGCGAGCCTTTGATTAGGTCTTGATTGGACAGGCCGAGGTTGGCTTTGTCCGAACTAGCTACCTGCGAGTTGGTTTTGTCCGAGCTGGCTTTGTCCGAGTTGGCTTTGTCCGAGTTAGCAGCTGGAGAGGGCGCATGAGCCGAGGTTTGGCTTTCGTCAGGAGAGTTTTGGTGAGATGAGTTGGTGGAGTTTGCGTGCTTCCGTGCCATGAGAGACCGCTCCTGTGCGAGCATTGCGCGTGGGGTGCGCAAGAGATCGGGGCGGCAGCCGTGGCGCATCCTTGCGCTGACGGTGCGTCCTTGTTGGGGATCAATCGGCGCAATCGGAAGGGTTCTTCAGTAGAAGGATGAAGACGGATGAAGGCGGGGTGGAGGGTTCGTGGCATCGAAGTCCACTCCGAATTTTGATGCGTACGCGGGCGGGCGTTGCTTGGTCAATACATCTTCAACGATGTCGAGGAACGACTTCGATAGCACGAGACCAGATACTTTTCGCCTAGTGATGCCGAATACATTTGAGCCCCTCATAAGAATGATCAGTA
This sequence comes from Phycisphaerales bacterium, assembly GCA_038240875.1. GTDB lineage: Bacteria > Planctomycetota > Phycisphaerae > Phycisphaerales > UBA1924 > JBBRGG01. The sequence continues at coordinate 3,218 of JBBRGG010000033.1, forward strand.
CGAGTAGACACAGTGGGACGCGTGTGCCACGAGAAGAGATAGGCATTCGGTGAGGCAATGCACTCGCCATCTACACCCCAAGTGCTTTTAGGAGTCGTTCGCGGGCGGTGGCGGCGTCGGCCTGGCCTTGGGAGCGTTTCATGACTTCGCCGACGAGCCTGCCGATGGCTTGGTGTTTGCCCGCGCGGACGTGAGCCGCGGCCTCGGGCTGTGCGGCGATTGCTTCCTCGATCCAGCGTGCAATCGCCCCCTCATCGCGCACGATCAAAAGGCCCTTTGCCTTGGCGACAGCCGTCATGCGTTCGAGCATGACCACAGGTGAGACGCGAGAAGTTACTTCTAGAGCGTTGGTCGGGCTATCGCCTGTATTTGTCAGCATCGCCGCGATTTCGGCGCTAGGAACCAGCAATGGTTCGACAGCTTGGTTGCCGATGGCGTTGGTGTGCCGCAGGTGCGCGACAGCGGCGATAGCCTCTGCGGAAACGCCTAGTTCGCTGGAAGGCACGCCTCGTTCGTTGGCGCGTTTCTGGAGCGTTTGCAAGATCAAATTGGCACATGTACGCCCGGCGTGCGCACGATCCTGGCCCAATTCGACGGCGGCGTCGGTAGCGCAATCAAGCAGCCTTGCCGTCGCAGGGTCTTCGATCAGCGCGATGGCTTCTTTGGGGTCAAGATCAAAGTCGTTAACAAGCCGAGCAAAGCGAGATGTCGGCAATTCGGGGACGCGCGAAGTTAGTTGAGCGAGCCAGTCGGCGTCGACAACGACTGCGGGCAAGTCAGGATCAGGGAAGTAGCGATAGTCGTTGGCGTCTTCTTTGGAGCGTTGCACGACGGTGACGCCCTTTACGTCGTCAAAGCCACGAGTAGTTTTCGCGCCCTTGCCCATGACGCGGCGATCAGCGAGGTAGCGCCTTGGTTGTTCGGCGATCTCGAATTCGATTGCGCCTTTGAGAGAGCGAAAGGAGTTGAGGTTTTTAACTTCGACGATGGGGGTGCGGATGGTTGAGGCGTCGGCGAAGGTGAGCTCACAATTGATGTTGGGCTCGAAGCGGATGTGGCCGCGTTCGAGGACGCCTTGGGTTGCGCCAGCGTCGCGGCAGGCGGCGCGAAGAAGTCGGCAGAAGATGACGACGTCGTTGGCGTTGGTGAAGTCAGGTTGCGTGACGATTTCGAGAAGCGGGGTGCCGGCGCGGTTGTAATCGACGATGGAGTGGTCGATTGGGTGGCCGCCTGGGGCTTCGTGAAGAAGCTTGCCAGCGTCTTCTTCGAGGTGGGCACGAATGATTCCGATGCGTGTGGTCGCGAGTTTGGCATCGGGGTTGCCGCTGGCGTCGAGGCCTGGGATGTCGAATGCGCCGTCGAAGCACAGGGGCATGTCGTACTGAGAGATTTGGTACGCCTTGGGAAGGTCAGGGTAGAAGTAGGCTTTGCGGTCCCACTTGCTGAGCTTGGCGATTTGGCAGCGAAGAAGTAAGCCGACGATGATGGAGAGTTCAACGGCTTGACGGTTCATGACCGGGAGGGAGCCTGGGAGGGCGAGCACGGTTTCGTCGATAAGGGTGTTGGGGAGGGTGTTGAGGAGGGTGTTGGGGGGGAAGGTGGGGGACGTGTTGGATGAGCCGTCGACGGTTTGATTGACTGAGCTATTTGTTTGCGTGTAGGCATGTGCGTGGGCGCCACTTGGTGCGGCGGCGAACATCTTGCGACGCGTGGCAAGCTGGACGTGGACTTCAAGCCCGATGATGGGGCGAACCAAGACAATCGCGGTGCTCATGCATGAGGGTACACCCGTGCGCAAAGTTGCGAAGATCTCGAAGTAAAGCGTGAAGCCGTGCGGAGTATGAAGGTTTTGGTTACAACCCCGCAGCGGCGCGAAGGGCGGCGATCTCGCGAGTTGAAACCTCAATGTACCCAGCAACGCTGAGGTGGTTTTGGTCGCCTGGCATGAAGTACCAGTTGTTCGCGAGCATCTCGGTGGACGTGATCAGGCGTTCGAGGCGCACGCAGGCGCAGCGCGGGTTGGCCTGCGCCACGGCTTGGGCGGCGTCGCGATAGGAGTTCAAAGGCGGGTCGTCGGTTTCGGGCGTGATTGGGTGAGGCGGGGTGAGAACGAAGTAGAGCTCGTCAGCGGGCCAGTTGCTGATGGTCCAGATTTCGCGGAGGCGATCGATGATGGCTTGAAGGTTGTCGGCGTAAGCGGCTGGGGACCTGCCATTGGCGATGCGATTGATGCCGACGGAAGCGAGTGGTTCGTTGCGGTCGTTGAGCCCGGCGTTGATGCGGACAATGATGCGGCGTGCGGGGGGTTGCTCGCCTTGGGCGAGAGGCACATCGGCCTGGCGATCGCGGATGATTGCGAAGTAGGCTTTGAGCTGGGCGTTGGGGGCGGCGATGAGGGTTTGCGCCATATCACGAGCAGATTGCCCTCCAAAGGCGTAAAGGGTGTTAAAGGCGACGCCATTGACGCGGTCGGGTCGTTCGATGCGTTGGTAGTAGGCGATGAAGGGGCCATTGAGGCGTGGCTGGGCTGGATCGGTCCAGCGCATGCCAATGGGGGCGGCGCGAGCAGGATCAGCGGGCACGTTGAGGGTAAAGGACTTGATCCCAGCGCGAGGCGAGGAAGTAGTTGAGAGTGCTGGTCCGCGAGCCAGTATGGTAAAGGGGGTATCGTCGATGCGGATGACAGGGGTGAAGGTTGAGGTTGGATGGTTAGAACCGGGCGCGGCTTCGAATGTGCCATAGACGTAGACGCATCGGAGTGGCCCGGCGACGCCCAATGGCGAATCAGCGGTGAGGCCCATACCTGCAAGCTGTGTACCAGGGACAAAACTTTCGAAGGGAAGGTAGATGTAATTGTTGGGTAAGAGCTCGGAGGATCCGGGCATCACCTGGTCGAGGACGGAGGGTGCGCCCTCGTATCTGAAACTGGAGTTTACGATGGATAAGACGTACGAGCGGTAGCCGACGCCGGAGCCAGCACCACGGTTATCGCCTGGGGTTGTAAGTCCCGTGGCATAAAGGGTGAAGGAGTTGGAGAGAGCTAGTGTTATGCCATGGTCGAAGCCGTTACCTTGGAAAAGCTGGTTGGAGTCACCTAGGCCAACGAAATCGACACGGTGAATAAGAGCGTGAGAGAGAGCGGGGGCGAGCTCCATGCCATCGATGACTGAGTCGAGCGCGAGGGTGGGGGAGGTAAAGAGCGCGCATGCAAAGAGACCGATGGCAGCCTTGGTTGGGTCATTAATTAAGGTCTTGGTTGAGGCCTTGGCTTGGATGGCGGAAAGAAGTGAATGAACACGTATGTGGAACAAGGATGAAACAGAGGTGTTAATTGCGAGCATGCGATCCTTTCTGGGCAATTATCGGACACGAACGCCTTAAAGAATGGGAGAAGGTACCTGATAGCGGCTGCATATCAGGTATGCATGCCGGGGAGAGGTGGTCTATTGGGATGGGGGAAAGACTGATAGATTGCGGAGAAGTCGAAGAGAATCGTACTGAAAGTCAACCTTTTAAGGGCAATGTCATTGCTCGTTTTCGACGACTTGGACGCTAGCAACGCCAAGGTGATGTTGGTACACAGTGGGAAATTAAAGAAGTGGCAAGAGCGATTTTACAGTTTCTAGAAAAACACGATATGAGTCGAAACTTGGAAGGGTTGAGATGCGGATGGTCATGACCTAATTAACACATAACCGTCAGCGATCTGTATTTTTTTTGACGTTGGAGCGTGTGTGTTTGGATAAAGATGTTGGTTTAAGTGCTTGTGCATGGTAGCTTTGGCGAGGAATGACAGGACGACCAGGTATGAGGGTACCTTGATGGGCGTCGTTCGATGCCTTGCGTTGGTTTGATGGCAATGTGAGCGTGGTTGCTGTCGCATTTGAAGGAGAGTCGGGCACATGAGAACGTCGAAATTCGCGTGTTTGGGCATGATCGGCTGTGGTGTAGCCGCGGTGTTGGTGGCGCGGTCTGGAGTTGGCGGTCCATCTGCGAAAAACGCGATGAGCGATACTCGATTCGTTGACAACTACGGGATGGTTCACTTTGACCGCGAAGGGTTTCCGATTGCGGTTAATCCGCACTCGGGGATCGCCGAGTCGGGCAACCTGAGTGATCCTGGTGCACTGATGGCGTGCTGGAGCAGTGAAGCTCCGCCCTCGGCGGAGGATATCGCTCTATGGACCGCGCGCATGCCCGGGGCGTATGGCGGTCGGTACAACGTTTTCAACCGATGGGCGGGTAGTCAAGGCGACCCCATCGTCATTACGTGGAGCCTGGTACCCGACGGGACGGCATGGGATGGAGCGAATAACAATTTGTTTACCTCGATGGACGCCAAGTTTGGTGGCAATCGCGCTCTATGGATCAGCATCATCGAAGCCAGCTTTGCACGATGGAGCGTGCTTACTGGCGCGACGTATCAACGTGTCAGCGTCGTGGGGCAGGAGTGGGACGACGGTGCTAGTTTTGGAGCCAACTCGACGGCAACCCGCGGCATGGTTCGCATCGGTAGCAGGAATATCGACGGGCTCAACGGCATTCTCGGGTACAACGTGTTTCCTCAGAACGGCGATATGGTCCTTGATTCCAGTGAGAACTGGGGGAGCGCCACCAGCCAATACCGTTCGCTGCGTAATATTGTCATGCACGAGCATGGGCACGGCATGGGCCTTGCGCACACGTGTCCGGTGAACTCGACCAAGCTGATGGAACCGGGCACGTCGTTGCCACCTTCGTATGACGGGCCGCAGCAAGACGACATCCGCGCGATGCAGCGAAGCTATGGCGATCCGTTTGAGCCCAACAACATTATCGTACAGGCTACGCTGATTGATGGCGTTCCAGGCGGCACCCAAGACCCTATTAGCGCAGGAAGTACGATCGTACTGGGCAATTTGCCCGCGAACTATGCCGGCCAGCCCAACCCGGCGAACTCGAGCATTCTTTCGCTTGATGCCAATGGCGAAGTGGATTTCTTTGAGTTTGATCTCGCCGCGTCGCGCTTGGTGACGATCACAGCGACGCCGGTTGGCTCGACGTACACGGACCTTCCCCAACTCAGCAACGGTTCGTGCGCAACCACGCCATTGAACGGTACCAACTCGCTGGCGATTGCCGACATCGTGGTCGATGTGCTGACGCCTTCGGGCGCACTAGTGCTTTCGCAGAATACAGCGGCTTCGGGACTTAATGAAGTCGTGTCGAATGTGTTGCTGCCTGTGGGCTCGAACGTGATTCGAGTTTCTGAAGCCGACGCGCCCGCAGTAGTTCAGCTCTATCGCTTGAGCGTGCAGGTCTTCAATAACAGCTTCACGCTGACTGCTACGGATGGCACGTTTCTTAACGTCGTACGCAATACGTGGACCGCGGTCCCTGGCGCGACGCAGTATCGTTTGCTGCGTGGTACGACGAACTTGCGATCGAGCGCGACGACGGTGTACACGGGTACCGCAATCACGTTCGATGATCCGGCGCCAGTTGGTGGCACGACGTACTTCTACTTTGTTGACGTGCAGCAAGCTGTCTCGGGCACGTCGTGGAAGCAGGTTGCTACTGACACGGGCGCACGTTCCACCAATATCCCGCCCAACTCGAATGCTGGCCCAGACATCTACGTCATCGATGTTGACCGCAACGGCAGCGAAGATGTGACCGTTGATGGCAGCGCCAGCAACGATCCAGATGGCACTATCACGCAGTGGCAGTGGTTCCGCTCGGGTGGGCCACAGTTTGCATCGACGCCGATCACTACACTGAATTGCCTCGTTGGCCCGACCACGCTGCTTCTTACCGTTCGCGACAACGGCAACGCATTCGACAACGACAGCGTCTTGATCATTGTCAATCAGCGCCCGCTTGCCGACGCTGGGCCTGATCAGACGCTTATTGATTCAGATTCCAACGGCTTCGAAAGCGTCACCTTAAACGGCGCGGCAAGCACCGACAATGGCACGATCACGTCGTATGTGTGGCGCGTCGCGGGCAGTCAGATCGCCACTGGCGCGTCGCCGATTGTGTCGCTCCCCCTTGGCATCAACACCGTTGAACTCACGTGTACGGACAACTTAAACGAGACCGAAACCGATACCGTCGTCATCACCATTAACGGCACGACGCCTGTTGAATGCCCTGACTGCCCTGCGGATTACAACCAAGACGGCGGCGTGACCGGCGATGACATCGCGGCCTTCTTCTTGGATTATGAGCTAGGTAGTGGTTGTGCCGACACCAACGTCGATGGCGGCATCACCGGCGACGATATCGCCGCTTTCTTCATCGCATACGAATCAGGTGGGTGCTGAAGGCAGTCATTTATATTCGGCATTCGTGACTAGGCAGAAGGCAAGCGCTACGACAACATGAATGCAAACGAGACTACGGCGAGCACCGTGGTCTCGTTCTTTATGGCAGCACGCTTAAAGCAACGTGATTGAAGCGATGGTTTACTTTGTGTTGCCTTCGTGTAGGCTGCCTTCGTCTTTGGGTTCAAGCTTTGCGAGCAGGATCGCCGCGACGAAGCCAGCAAGTATCAATCCCAGCGCGAGAAAGACTTCTTTGGTTGTTGGCGCGTAGAACTCAACTCGCCAATCGTCGGCGGGAATGGTCGCTCGGCTTTCCGCAGTTACGGTTACACCACGGATCGCTTCGCCTATTTCCGGTGGCACGTATCTGCCAAAGGGCCAGAGCCCGATGAGCGCGCCAACGATGATTCCCAAGAGCAAGCCGAAGATGAACTTGGGGTAGCGAGTGAGTAGGTGCTTGAGGAGCAGGCTTACGCCGCCCAGGCCCAGGGCTACGCCGATGGCGACGGGCAAGAGCGTAACAAACGCGCTCCACGCCGCGGCCCAATCCTGTGCACCAACCGCGTCTTTGAAGCGGTCTATTGCGCCCAAAATAGGCACATATTGCCCCAACAGCATCATAATGTAAGAGCCATCCATGCCTGGAAGAATCGTTGCCGATGCGCCCGCGAGCCCGGCTGCGAAGAACATGGGCGGCCCGGAAAGCCCAAGGTCTGAGATGATCTGAGGCTGATACACAAAGATCGCCATCGCGCCAGTGACGACGAGGCCGACAGATGCGCCGACCCAGGTTGAAGTCGTGGTTGGGCGAGCCATTCGCCAAACGACCGGGAGTGAGCCCAAGCGCATGCCGATGAAGACAGCAAAGGTTTCAAGGCGGTGATACACGACGAGGTACTTGACGATTCCTGCAAAGAACAAGATTGACGTGATGGCTCCTGCGCCGATGGAGCCGATGGTGGCGATGCTGCGGAAACTCCAGCGAAAGGAGACCATGTTGGCGATGGCGGTGATAAAGCGGGTGTACATGCCGACGAGCAGGAGCATGGCTCCGCCGGAGATTCCGGGGACGATATTGGCGATGCCCATGAGGAGCCCGCCGAAGTAGCCGCGGGCGATGAGGCCGAGCATGGGCGTTGAGTCAGCGGTACTGCTCATGCCGCTGCCTGGAACATGCCCGGCGTGTGCGGTTCGGCCTAGAGCGATGTCTTCGGCGATCCGGACTTTATCTGCGGGAAGCATTGGGCCATCAGGAAGCATTGGGCCATGAGGAAGTATTGGGCCAGCAGGCAAATTAGCGTGTTGGTCGGTAGATACAGGCACTTCGGGAGTATCGGGAGTTTGATTCAAGTCGTTCTCGTTTGCGGGTTGTGGCCGTTATCCAAACGCTCGAAGAGCAAGTGGCTTGGGTAAATCTCGGCGTTATTGGCTTGGTCGATTCGTTCTATAATCTGCTTGAATCGTAGTTGGTATGGTTCGAGGATATCTACGTGCGTGAAGAGAGAAAGCCGCTTTGCGTGTGTGGATATCACGGCGCGAACCCGCGCGAGCCTAGATGTGTAGAACATGGCATGCGCGCACGGCAATTGTGGTCGGGGAGTTGAAAGCAAGTTCACAAGCAGAAACCTAGGGAGGTAGCGATGCATGTATTGGTGACTGGCGGCGCGGGGTATATCGGGTCGCACGCGGTGCAGCGGCTGCTGCGCGATGGGCACACCGTGGTCGCCTTCGACAATCTCTTTCGCGGACACACCCGCGCGATGGATCTGCTCGCGTCGGCATTGCCAGACAAAAACGCGTCAAAGAAATTGACCTTTGTTCAAGGTGACATTTGCGATCAGGCGCTGGTGCAATCGCTGCTCGATACGCATGCTATCGAAACAGTGATGCACTTTGCCGCTCTTGCGTATGTGGGCGAGAGCGTGGACGACCCGATTCGGTATTACCGAAACAACGTGCAGGGCTTAATGTCGGTGCTCGCCGCGTGCTCGGCGGCGAAGTTGCCCGTTGCGAGGTTTGTGTTTTCCAGCTCGTGTTCGACGTTTGGCCAGCCACCAGACGGCAAGGTGCAAGTCGACGAAACCTTTCCACAGTTTCCGTTGAGCCCGTATGGCAGGACCAAGCTGATCGGCGAGTTTTTGCTGAAGGATTATGCCGAGGCACGCAGCCGTGCGAACGTGCCATTTGGATATGTTGCGCTGCGCTACTTCAATGTGTGTGGCTGCGATCGGTCGGGTTTGCTCGGCGAAGACCACACGCCCGAGACGCACCTGATTCCTGTGATTCTTGAAGCCGCACTTGGTAAGCGCGATCACGTCGGAATCTTTGGCACAGATTATCCGACTCCTGATGGAACGTGCGTCCGCGACTACGTTCACGTCGAAGACCTGATCGATGCGCACGTGCTCGCGATGCAGCGGCTCAGGCCCGGCGACGGACTTGATTACAACGTGGGCATCGGCAAGGGGTATTCGGTGCGCGAGATAATTGAAGCCGTGAAGCGCGTGACGGGAAAGAACTTTGTCGTGCGCGAGCAGCCAAGGCGTGCGGGCGATCCGCCTGCGGTCTTTAACAACCCCGCGAAGATCCAGCGTGAACTAGGCTGGAAGGCACAGGTGACTAATTTGGACGAGATCATCGCGTCGGCGTGGCGCTGGGTGAACGCGAACCCTCGTGGATATGGCAAATAAGCCCAATCAAACAAGCCCAATCAAATGAGCCTAATCAAGCAGGCCTGATCGAGTTATGCAAATCAAGCAAGACGAACCGAGGAACTCTAGCCGATCATGGATCTAGCGATCAGCCCCTATCACCTCACGACGCGTGAGCCACCAGCGATGGTGGCGTTGTTGGTCGCGCGGAGAGTGTTGACGCTCGCGCCAGCGCCTCGAGTAGAAAACGCAGCAACTATTCCCCGGGCGAGTGCCTCGCGTGGCGGCGTAGTGGCCGAGGCGGCGCTGGACGCGGCGATGCGTGCGCCCACGTATGCGTCGATGATGCGCGCGTGGGAGTGGAGCAGGTCTCTTTGGCGCGCAGGTGTGTTGGTCGCAACACGCAACGGCGACGACGCTTCGCACGATGTTCACGCCGTCAACGCGCGGATCGCCAGCGACGACGCGTTCATGCCTTTGCGCGCGTTGATGCGCGAAGAGCTGTTGGGCGATGACGTTGCATATTTGGAAGCTCTCGCCACGGATTTGCTCAAAGGCGGGCCTAACCCGGGGTTGAGCATCCCGCTGGTCGCCGCGATTGATCGATACGCGTCGCGGCAAGGGGTGCCCGTTGTTCGCGCGCAGCCCGCTTCGATAGCCCAGCGTGAAGAGCTTTCACTCGGCAAAGCCGGGGCTGCGATCGTGTTGCCCGTGCTGTTGCAAGCAACGGGCGAGCGTGTGCTGCACGCGCGCGAAGTGCTGTGCAAACCACTTCAAGAATTGCACGAAGCCCTCGGTGATGCGATGGGTTCGGTGACGGATGCGAGCCTTGCCAAGTCCGCGCGAGAGGCCGCCGCGGCGTACCACGCTGCGTTTGAGGCTTCACGCGAAGCGATCCTCGATGGCTCGCGTGACGATGAGGTTCGCGCGATCGAAGGGTGCGTGGTGGTTACGCCGATGATCTTGCCCGCAGACGCGGTGCTGACGTCGAGCGTGCGAGCGCTGCGAGCTCTTGGCGAGCCGACACGCGTAGTTCGACCAACTGCCAGATCAGTTGTCAAGCCAGAAGCCAAGCAACTAGGCAAGCCAGAACTCAACCCAGATATCAAATCATCAAGAAAATCAGCCGCGAAATTAGCTGCAAACGTTCCATCCAAAGCCGATGCACACCAAGGCGTGTTCGCAGGGTTGGATCCCGCAACAACCGCGATCGCGACGACCGCGCTCGCAACGACCGACGCCGCCGACCGCTTGCCGGTGCGTACGTGGATCATCAAGGTAATGGGCAAGTCATAAGTACCGGGTCAAAGGCGTGCCACATCTCTACACTTCTTGCATGGCACACGCACCCGCGAACGCAGCGTCAAATGGGCATTATGATCACCCGGCAAATCGCCTCGCAGGTGAGAGCAGCCCATATCTTTTGCAGCACGCGCACAACCCGGTTGATTGGTGGCCTTGGGGTGATGCGGCGATTGCCGAGGCTCGGCGGCGCAACGTGCCGATCTTTCTCTCAATTGGTTATTCGACTTGCTATTGGTGCCACGTGATGGAGCGTGAGTGCTTCGAGAACGCCGACATCGCGAAGCAGATGAACGAATCGTGCGTGAACATCAAGCTTGATCGTGAAGAGCGCCCCGATCTTGACGAGTTGTACATGGCCGCGACGGTGATGACCACGGGCTCGGGCGGCTGGCCCATGTCCGTCTTTATCGAGCCTGACACGCTGCGCCCGTACTTCTGTGGCACGTACTTTCCGCCCACGTCCAAGATGGGACGGCCCGGGTTTCCTGATGTCATCCGCGCGATGGCCGAGGCCTTTTCCAATACCCGCGAGAAAGTTCAAGCACACGCGAGCGAAATCGCCGACGCGATCCGCGAACATCTTGGCCCGAGCCGCGAACTAACTCCCGCCGCGATCGGCGCCACTCATGTTGCTAACGCGGTCCAAAGCCTGATCGCGATGCACGACCGCGTCCAAGGCGGTTTCGGACAAGCTCCCAAGTTTCCGCAGCCTGTATTCCTCGAGTTTTTACTTGATGCACGCTTGCGTGCCGCAGATGACTCGACCTCTGACGCGATCGATATCGTGCTTCGTAAAACACTCGACGCGATGGCACTAGGCGGCATTTTTGATCAGGTTGGTGGCGGCTTCCACCGCTACAGCGTCGATGCCCAATGGACCGTGCCTCACTTTGAAAAGATGCTCTATGACAACGCGCAGCTCGCGCCGATCTACTCGCGCGCGTCGGCGATCCTTGCTGATCCCTTCTTCGCCCACATCGCAAGGCGAACGCTCGACTATGTGCTTCGCGAGATGACCAATCCGCAAGGCGGTTTTCACAGCGCACAAGACGCCGAGGTCGATGGCCGTGAGGGAAAGAACTATGTTTGGGACTTGGAAGAGATAACAGCCGCGCTTACGCAAGCAGGCCTTTCGAGCGACGACATAGCACTCGCGGCGGACCTGCTCGGCGTAGCCGACGGCCCAAACTTTCAAGACCCGCATCATCGCGACCAGCCCGCGACCAATGTGCTGCGATTGAGCGATCGGCCTGAAATCTCGGCACAAAGGCGGGGCAAGGCAGCCGCCCAACTTGAAACGCAATTGGCGAGTATCCACCAAGCCCTCTATGCCGCTCGCGCGCAGCGGCGTCAGCCCAGGCTCGATGACAAGTCAATTGCGTCATGGAACGCGATGATGATCGCCGCGTTTGCGCGCGTCGGGCGCGATCTCGCCGAGCCCAAATACATCGCCGCGGCTCATCGTGCCGCGCAGTTTGTTCGCGCTCACTTAACCGACGAACAAGGCAGGCTTCTGCGCACGACGCGGCAAGGTGTACCTGGCCCGCTCGCGCTGCTGGAAGATCACGCCGCGGTTGCAATTGCTTACTTTGAGCTTGTTCGTAGCGGGCACGAGGAGTACTTGCCGCATGCCAAAGCCATCCTCGGTGTAGTTGAGCGCGAGTTCATGGACTCAGCAACAGGGCAGGTCTTTGACACGCGCGATGCGCAGTTTGATCTCTTCGTCCGTGCTCGCGCGACTCACGATGGCGCAGTGCCTTCGGCTTCTTCGCTTTTGCTTCATGCGTTTCTCGACGCGCACGAACTAGCACAGACCAAAGGCCAGCGCGAATACCTCGGCCTTGCAACGCGATCACTCGCATCAATGGCGGGCGCGCTCGCGCAGTCGCCGGTTGGATGCGTGAACGCGACGCGCGCGCTGCTGCGTGTGCTTACAACGCCTGAAGCCGCCGACGAGTTTGTTGTCGCTGATTCTGCGTCATCCGCGAATTCATCGCAGTTGCAAGATACCGATCCAGTCTCGATCTTCGCGGGCGTTGATCGGCTGACGATCGCGCGCGAACTTCCCGCTGAGACTCATTTGCTCATCAAGATCGAAGATGGGTATCACGTTCCCGCAGCGGACCCAGGCATGCAAGGCTTGATTCCCTTTCGTGTGCACATCGTCGGCGGCACGGGGGTCGTGGCATATGCCGAGTACCACGAAGGGGACGCGTACCCGAAGAACGCGGATGACCCGGCGCATACGCACCGCGCGTACCAAGGCGTCTTTGATCTGCGCGTTGCGCTCGAACGCGAAGGCGAATGGACCGGACGTCCGTTGCTCGCGGTGACGTACCAGGCATGCCGCGACGATGCGTGCTTGCAGCCAAGAACCGTCGAGCTTGATATCGCGCTTGATCCGGCGTGAACAATTTTCCACACGAACACAATCGGCGTGACAGGATATAAGAATCCTACTTGAAATTGTGCTGTCTTGGGTACTCTCTTCGAGAGAAGCTTATAGCTTTACTTTTTCTACACATCTTCGCTCGATTTAAATGTGATTCGTATGACTCAAGGCGGATCACATACGCTACGAATCCTGCAAACTTGATGCGAGGTCTCGTACAAAGTAGAATGAAAAAACCCCCTCTTGGCGAGAGGGGGTGTACCCAAAGCACTTTGATATCCAGTGACGATTTGCTTTACTTATCGCGTCGGTGCTGCTTCTTGCTCTTATCGCGTTGCTTGCTGCGCTGGCTGCGTTTTTGCGAGCCGGTGCGACCTTCGCCACCAAACCCCGCGCCCTTTCCGGGCGTGAACCCGCCACCAATTCCGCTACCGATTCCACCGGGACCACTGGGCGCGATCTTGCGAGCCTTGCCCGCTGCGCGCGTCGCCGCGTCATCAAGTACCAACTCAAGTTGACGCTTCGAGAGATCGACCGAAGCGATCTTGACCCGCACCGAATCGCCAAATGAAAAGCTACGGCCTGATCTCTGATCGACTAGCGCACCTGTTTTTTGATCGACCTTCCAAAACGGCGTTAGGTTCTCGCGCGTGGCGTCGCCTGGCAAGTCTTCGGCTTTGACAAAGCCGTCGGCCATGTACTTGTCGATTTGCACGAACAAGCCGCGCGGATTGATCCCCGTCACGACGCCCGGGAAAACTTCGCCAACTTTATTTGACAAGAGTTGCAACACCAGGAAGTTCTTGAGTTCGCGTTCCGCAGACTCAGCATTGTCTTCGCGCTGCGAAGCGTTTCGCCCAATCTCTGTCAGTTCCGCAGACTCAGGACACGAAGGCGTACCTCGAAGCTGATTGCCCACCGTGCGACGTTCGTCGTCGTTGCGTGGCCTCTTGCGACCATTGTCCGTGAGCGCCAAATACGCAGTCAACGCGCGGTGCACGGTCAAGTCGGCGTAGCGGCGGATGGGGCTCGTAAAGTGTGCGTAGGCCTCGCTCGCGAGCGCAAAGTGTCCGATGAGTGCTGGCGAATATTCCGCACGCGTTAGCGTCCGTAGCACGGCCATATGCACCGCGCGCGACGCGGGCGTGCCCCGAGTAGCATCAAGCAAGCCCTGAAGCTCTTGCCGCGTCGGGCTCTTGGGAATGCGAAACCCAGCGACCATCGCTGCTTTGCGCACGTTGTCGGTGTCGCCAGGCACGGGCTCTGGATGGATACGGCGAAGTAGCGGCACGTTGATCTTCTCGAACAATCGCGCGAGCACCTCGTTCGCCTCGACCATGAACATTTCAATCAGTGTGTGCGTGAATGCGTTATCTTCGCGCTCTGCGTCAACCACGTGCCCGTGTTCGTCGAAGATCAAAACGCAGCCGGGAAGCTCGAGCGAGATCATGCCTTGTCGCTGGCGCCGCCCGCGGATTGCGCGAGCGCATGAGTTCATTGCTTGCAGCGTATTGATGAGTTGATCGGTATATTTGGGCGCGGTCTTGGCGTGCTTGCGCGCTTCTTCGACGTTGCCATCGATCAGCGCCTGAGCTTCAAGATAGGTCAAACGCTTTGTTGATTGGATCAGCGTCTGGGCGACGCCTTCGCTTCGCACGGCTCCCTGGCGGTCGTAGTTCATAAACGCTGATTTGCAAAACCGGGGCACGCCTTCTTGCAGCGAGCAGATGCCGTTGCTGAGCACTTCGGGCAACATCGGAATCACGAGCCGAGGCAGGTACACCGAGTTGCAGCGGTCCTTTGCCTCTTCATCCAAAGGCGTGCTCGGCCCGATGAAATGCGACACGTCGGCGATATGCACCCCAAGTTCCCAGCCGCCATCGTCGGTCACGCGAATACTGATCGCGTCGTCATAATCCTTGGCATCGGGCGGATCGATGGTGATGATGAACTCGCCGGTCAAGTCCAGCCGATCAGGCATCGCGGCGGCCCCGCGTTCGCGCCACTGCGCAACTTCGGTCTCAAACTTCGCCGTGGATTCGCGCGATTGATCGACGCACTCTTCGGGAAACTCGCCCGGCAAGTCATACGCGCAGATCACCGCTTGCGTCTCGACATCAGGCTTGCCCGCGTCGCCCAGCACGCGCGTGATGACGCCTTCGCCTGCAAGCCCAGACCCCGCCGGGCCAGGCTCGGGATACTTGGTGATCTCGATGATGACCTTGTCACCCTCGCGCGCGTTCTTAGACTCGGCATCGCGCACGATGATCGGCGCGGTCAGCTCGCGCCCATCGGGCATGACCAGCCATGTTGTGCCACGCTTGGTAAGTTCGCCCGAAAAACTGCTGCGCTTTCGGCTCACGATCTCCATCACGCGGCCGCTAAAGCCCTTTCCCGGCGCGCCAGGCCGATCGCGCCCGACCTTGACGCGCACGATGTCACCAGAGAGCGCGTCCATGCTGTCTTCGGCGGAAACAAAGATAGACCCCTCGCGCACCGCCTTGGCAGACTGCACAAATCCAAAGCCACGCGCGTTGCGACGAAACCCGCCAACAATCTCATTGCCCATCGACGCAATGGAAGGCAGCGCAATAGCGCCACCTTGCATGATCTCGATCACACCTTCGTCTGCGAGTTCTTGCACCGCGAGCGAGAAAGCTTCAAGATCTTCCTGGGGAACGCCAAGGTCCGTGGCGATTTCGCCCACGCGACTTGGGGCATAGTCGTCGTGTTTGACGTGGTCGAGCACGCGACGTTGATACCGATCACTCATGTTGAAATCCCTTTCGTGATCGAAGCCCGATCATCAGGTTGCAGTTGAAGATACATCTAAGGAAGTTTGGCTCTGGTCGCAATTGCGCACGTCTTTCCGCACGGTCCGCGTTCGATCCCGCAGAAGCAATTTCACTCAATTTGATTCAGCGTCCCGGCATACGCCATGAACGTCGGCTTGAAAGCCTTGGGCTCAAAGTGAAGCTCCGCACGCGCCTTGTCCAGGCTCGCGGTTGAATCTTCCGAGCCCATCCACGCCATCCCTTCATCGTAAGGCAACAGCGACGACAACCCAGCGATGTGCGCGACCTTCGCCGCAATCGCCGCAATCGGCCCGGGCACCCCAAACGGCGGCAGCATCGTGTTCGCGCTATGCACATTGTTGCGAATGAACCGCAGCATCGCTGGCCACGTCAATTCGTCAGGCCCGACAAGGTTGTAGATCTCGCCAAAAGATGCTTCGTTGCCAATCGCATCGGCAAACGCGCCCGCTACATCATCTACCGAAACCGGCGCGACCACCGGATCAAACTCGTACGCCGGGCCCAGTGGCACGCGCGTGTCCTCGCGCACCTTTCGGAAATAAGGCATGAACACGTACGGCGCGTGCAGACCAGTCGCCCACGCCGCCGCTTGCTTGGTAAATTCGCCATCCGCGCCATGAATCAAGCCCGGACGCATGATCGTCCAATCAAGCCCGC
>JBBRGG010000034.1:0-19332 GCA_038240875.1 Phycisphaerales bacterium
TTGTTTGAGAGATTTAAGGCGTGTGTGTTGTGTTATTGTCGAGGCGCGTAGGCTCATGCATGTCTGAATTGTTGCCAGAAGACCAAGTACCTGATTCAAAGGCCGGATCTGTGCCGGTGGGGTTGCCAATTGAGCGGTCGCTTGCAGAAGTTTCACGAGCGCCGGAACAACACGTAGGCAATGAGGCGTTGGCGAACTCGGAGCCGTCGTCGGAGCCGGTGCCGGTGCCGGGGCCGGTGTCGGGGCCGGTGCTGATTGATAACGCGAGGTTCGCGAGGTTGAGGCCTTTGAAAGAGGGCAAGCAAGGCGTGCGTGATGCGCGTCGGGTTTCATTCTGGAAATTCAGGGTTGAAGGCGGAGCGGCGCGCGATCCTTGGGCGCATCGAAGAGGTGAACCGAGAACGTTCGCGCTCTTGTGGATGTTTTTCATGGTGGCGGCGATCTTTGTGTCGCTGGCACCTGCGGGTGCGAGCTCGTTGATGTCGGTGGATACGTACAAGCCGACGGCGCGAGCGCTAGCAGCGCTAATGGCGGCGGGAGTGGGAGTGGTTTGGCCGATGCTTCGATTGAGCCAGGTCAGGCCACTAAGACCGATGCGGGCGTTGGTGCAGGATATACCAATTGTGCTTGTGCCGGTGGGTGCGATGTGTGCGGCACAGACCGCGCCGTGGATGGCGGGTTGGCCCATCGAGGTATCGATCGCGATGTTTGCCGCGATGTCGGCGTGGACATTGGTCGTCGGCGGGGTCATGCTCAACACGTTCGCGAGCGAGACAGGTAAGACGAGCCAGCACGTTGGCAAAGGCCAGCACGTTGGCAAAAGCCTAGGTGATGAAGGCGGCGTGAAGGACTCAGCGGAATCTGGTGATGTACCAGAACGAGATGAAGTTGGAATAGAACTTCAACGACTCGACCCGCGTGTGCGCAGTGGTCGCAGTGGTAATGCGAGCGTGCCTAGGCGATTAATGGATCGAGGTGTGGGTCAGCGTCCGGATGCTGGGCTTCGCGCTATGGCGATGGTGGTGCTCGCGGTGGTTGCCATCGCCGGGCCTTTGGTGTCGGTGATCAGGTTTAATGCGGGCAAGGCAATCGAGCCAGCGCACGGGATTGGAATTGATTGGGCGATGCTGTCGTCGCCCATTGGAATGATGTTGGAGATTGCGAAGGATCGGTCGTGGACTGGTCGCTCGGCGATGATCGCGGAAGGGCATTGGTTGGCTATTGCGATTGTCTTTCTGTGCGGCACGAGCCTGATATTCACGGGGTGGGTGCGTGTTCGAGCCCAAGTGGACCAGGACAAGAGCAAGCCTTGACCTGGCAAAGACTTGAGGGGAGCCATCCTTTCATTCAAGTCAAGATCACTTTCCTAATGAGAGCTTGGTCTCGAGCGATTGGCCTGCCTAGGTTTGGTTGGCGGAACGCGTTGAAGGCTTGACAAAGCGAAGGTCTAATCCAGCAAGGTTTATGCGCTGGATCAAAGAACGGTTTGGATTCCTGGTGAAGTGATTGGATTTTGATCGTGCGCACGTTCCGAATTGCGAGATAGAATGACTGTCTGGGCGGCATTGCGGCAGTCGACGGAATGTTCGCTTCTTTACTCGGAGCCAAGGCGCAGGTGTGTGGTGTTGGGTGAGGCTGCATGTGCGTGCACGTTTCGTCGTGATGTGTTGGTGCTGGATAGCGAAGGAGTTGATGGCATGGAGATGATGACCAAGGTTGAACGCGAGAGCCTCCAAGCCAAGATCAGCGCGCTCATATCCAATCGTGGCCCTTTGTCCACGCGCATTAGTGAAGCACGCGATCACGGGGATCTGCGCGAGAATGGGGAGTATCACGCGGCTCGCGAGCAGCAGGGGCTTGAAGAGGCCGAGATTCGTCGGTTGACGGAAAGGCTGGCTAATTCGGCGGTCATCGATAACACCATGTCCAAGGCGATGGAGGGGATGGCGTTCATCGGTTCGATGGTCAAGCTGCGCGAAGTCGAAACCGGCGACGAGGATTATTACAAGCTAGTGGGAGAGGCTGCTGTGTCGCCACCCTTTGACTATGTTGAGGTCACGGCGAACAGCCCGATGGGCGAAGCGCTGATGAAAAGGCGGGTTGGGGAAAAGATTCGCGTGTCGGCTCCGCGTGGCACCAAGATCTTTGAAGTGATTGAGATTGCGTGATGAGGCTGCGAATGGTTGGCCGCTCGGTTCATCAGCGGTGAGAGCGGGACAGGCTTTGGGTCTGGTCTTGGTGTTCTGGTCTTGGGGTTTGGCCAAGAGATTCGTGTCGAGTGAGTTCATGTGGCGGCGTATGCCCTTGAATGACGATACTCTTTGTTGATGAATCCACCAATGGGCGAAGATGGTTCGGGCACACGCACGCAAGGCGCGCGAGTTTCTTCTATTGGTGGGAGCAACGATGGTGGTGGGCCTTCGATTTGCGTTGTAGGCTCGATGAACATGGATGTGGTGGTACGGTGTTTGAAGTTGCCTATGCATGGGCAGACGGTTTTAGGGACGAGTTACAAGACATATCCGGGAGGGAAGGGCGCGAATCAGGCGGTGGCGTCGCGGCGGCTTGGTGCGCGGGTGTCGATTGTGGCGAGGGTTGGGGATGATGCGCATGGGCCGCGGTTGCTGCAGTCGATGACCGCTGAGGGAATTGATGTTGAGTGTGTGACGCTGACCAAGGAGACGCCTTCGGGGCTCGCGTTTATCACGGTGGCGGATGGTGGCGAGAACACGATTGTTGTGTCGTCGGGGGCTAATGCGTTGCTGACCGAGGCGGATGTTGCGGCGGCGGAGCAGAAGATTGCTGTGGCGGATGTGGTGTTGTTGCAGCTTGAGGTGCCGATTGCGACGGATGTCGCGGCGGTGCAGTTAGCGCGTAAGTATGGAAAGTTTGTGGTGCTGAACGCGGCGCCAGCGCGAAAGTTGCCGAGAGAATTGCTGGATCATGTTGATGTGCTGGTGTTGAATCGAAGCGAGGCGGCGACGCTGACGCAGCAGGAGCCGATGACGGATCCTGGGCGGTTGGCGTTGCGGGCGAGCGAGATTGGGCCACCAACGGTTGTGCTGACTTTGGGTTCGTTGGGCGCGATAGTGGCGAGCCGAGGGCGGATTCGGCGGATCGGAACGATGCCTGTGCATGCGGTGGATGCGGTGGGTGCTGGGGATGCGTTTACGGGGGCGGTTGCGGTGTTGTGGGCTGAGAGCGCGGCGCAGATGCGGTCGCGGACGGCGGATGAATTGCGGATCGTGGAGACGTTGGTCGCGCGGGCGTGTGTTGCGGGCGCGTTATCGACGACGAAGCAGGGGGCGATTGCGTCGATGCCGACGCGTGCGGATTTGGAGAGCGCGATGGCGCGAGGAACGCTGGAATAATTTAGGTTGCTTGGTGGGCTGCTATGCCTGCTTTGATTGGCTGGCAGGCTTTGATTGGCAGGCTTTAGTTAGCTGGCTTTAATTTGCCAGATTAGTCAAGCACGTGTGCTGCTTCTTTCCAGAGTTTGTCGAATCGTTCGGTGCCAAAGCCACCTGGCCCGAGTCGTACGCCACAGGCGACGAGAAGGTCAACGAGGCCTTCGAAATCGCTTAGGCTGATGTATTCGCGGGCAATTGGTGGGATGCCTTGGTATGTGCCGGCTTGAACTTCGGTGAGGTTGGTCATGTTGTGGTAATTGCCTAGCGCGAGGCAGACGCAGGTGGCTTGGTATCCAGCGGCGCAGAAGACGGAGGCTTCGCAGGCCCCGCCGACCATGAGTTTGCGTTGCCATTTCCAGGCGCGCGAGATTGCTTTGTCGGTGGCGCGGGGGATTGAGGGGCCGCCAGCGAGTTCTTCGGCACGTTTGGCGATGGCATCGGTCAGGCGTGGGCTGAAGATGCTGATGCGGTCGCCAACGCGGACAATTGGGCCGGCACCGATGGGGCTATCGGGGAAGCTGCGGCTATTTTCGAGGAGAAGAACTCGGGCGTCTTTGGGAACGCTATTTTCGCGGACTGCGGCGATGGTGCCTATGAACCCGACTTCTTCGGCGCGGGTGAAGAAGAGGCGTACAGGGCGAGCGAAAGCGCGGCGGCCTTCGCGGCGTGCGGCTTGATCGAGTTCGCGAAGAACATCAAAGGCGGCGAGGGCGGCGGCAGCGGCGGCGAGGTCGTCGCAGGCGAGGGTGTGGACATTGCCTTCAATGAGTTGAGGTGGGCCGACGTCCCAGACGCCGACATCGCCGATGGCGAGATCGCGCCAGGGTTGGTTTGGTTCGGCGGTCAGGATCCAGTGATTGAAGGGGCCTTGGGTGCCTTCGACTTTGCGCTCAACGCGGGCGCGGATGGGCGCGGGGACGGGCGCTGTGTTGGAAGTGGTGGAGGAGGTAGGATTGGGGGAGGAGGTTGGATTGGTAGATGTGGCTGGATAGATGGCGACGGGCGCGTTGGGAAAGTATTCGTCCATGACCCCGCCACGGAAGGAGGCTTCGAATTTACCTTCGCCCAGAGCTTCTTCGATGACGAAAGCGGGGTGGTCTAGGTGTGCGGTGATGTAGAGGGGGATGCGGTCGTGCGCGGGGGCATCGAGAGGGATGGGTGGTTCGTCGATGAAGCAGATGGTGAGGTTGCCGACGCTATCACGTGAGAGGGAGAGGTCGGTGCGTTGGCGGATCCAGCGATGGATCCAGGCGATGACGCGCGACTCTTTGCCTGCGGCGGATGGAGTACTGGTAAGCTCAAAGAGCCAGGAAAGATGGACGGCGCGAGCTTCGGGGCCGATGAGCGATGTTGGATTGTCGAAGATGGATGGCGGAGTTTGAGTTGACATGGGTTTCATCAGGAGAGCGGGGTGAGGGAGAGTGGAAGGGTACGAGTTTGGAGGGGTTGGTTGTGTTGATGCCGATTTTAGATCAGCTTTGGTAGAGTTGGCGTGCAAACTTTGTGGCGCGGTGATAGGGTGGTAGTAGTAATGGAAAGTGTATTGAACCAAGTTGATGTGGGAGAGTCGGCGACGAGCGTGCCGATGGTGGATTATTTGGCTTTCGATGAGATGGACCAATTCCCTGTGAATGGGCCTGGTGGCGGGAGTGGGGGCACGAGTGGTGAAGGGAGTGGGGGAGATTCAGGCGAAGAGCAGCACGTTGGCGAAGGAGATTTGCGGATTGCACCGGGTGTGATTGTGCGTGACGAGCACATGTCGTTTGTGTTTGTTTCGAGCCAAGGGCCTGGCGGGCAGAACGTCAACAAGCGCGCGACCAAGTGTGTGCTGCGGGTGAATCTGGATGAGTTGCCTATGACTGCTGAGCAGCTTGCAAGACTGTGCAAGTTGGCGCCGAGCAAGATCACCGCGGAAGGCCAAGTGGTAATCGCTGCCGACGAGCATCGATCGCAGGAACGCAACAAGAGCGAGTGCCTGGATCGTTTAAAGGATTTGATTGCGAGAGCGTTGGTTGCGCCCAAGGTACGAAGGCCGACGAAGCCATCGCGCGGGGCAAAGGAACGCAGGCTCGAGGGCAAGCGAGTTCGATCTGCGGTTAAAAAGCGTCGACGCAGCGATGATGATTGACAGCAAGATGGTGAATGACGACAACTGGTTTGTGGGGTGTGGCACAGATGCCACCGATGTAGATGGATTGATGTGGATGCGTTAGGCGAATTTGAGAAGAATTCTCGACTCATTTAGAGATACGTGAAACCGTTGCAATGCATACCGGCGTAGAGAAGACATTCAGCCTAATGGTTATGGGTTAGCTGGGTTGAGTTGGATTGCGGCAAGGTTCACACGATCAATGAAGACATCTAACGGCACGGCTACATCGTGGCGCGTGGCCTTTGTGACACGGATTCGCTGTATTCAAGTTCTTCGGCGTTGGTTGAACAATCAGTGGAATCCTTGGTAGCGTGAGCAAAAAACTTGATGTTGACGTGCTTGGGAGCCTGATCGTGCCTGTATGTAACTGATCTTGCCGAAGTTTGTTTTATGCCTGAGTCAATATTGATCGGACGCGGAGCAGAATTCGTCAGAATCTCTGCCACATCTTTTTAGAAGCTGAAGGAACTTGTCAGAAGCTGCGCCAACTTGGCGAATTGTCTTCTCAAATTGCTTTGCGTTTGGTAGGCTGCAACATCATGCGGTCAGGCAATGTGCTGCGGGAATGTTGATTCTTGTGTTTTGAACTAGTTACTGAGGGAGGCTCGCGTGCTTGGATCTCGCAATGCGTCAATGCAATATAGGACTCTTCAGGGTGATTCCTGTTGGCTCACGCAGTTTGGACTTTCGATCAATGTCAACCAGCCTAACGCATCGCACAAAGCGCGAGCGCGCGCGTCGATAATTATCGCGCGCGCGGGCATGGCGGTTGCGATGTCCGCAGTCGCGATGTTGCTCGCCTCGGGTGCTTCAGCCCAAGTGATACCGAACGCGAATTTCCAGCAGGGAAATGGCGAACGTGAAGGTGTGGCAGGCGAAGCTCGTCGCACGATTGAGTCGCTCGGGTTCGCGCATCCGGGTGTGGGTTTCGAGTCATATTTGGGACGTGTGTCAACGGTGTATGGCGTACCGATGTCCTTTGGTACGACACCTGAAGAAGCCGCAGCGGCGTGGCTCGCGGACTTTGGAGCGTCGCTTGGTGCCGGGCAGTTTGGTAAGGGCGGGCTTGAGCTTCGTCTTCGTCGCGCGCATGACGTTTCCTATGGCAAGTTCATGGTCTTTGTGTATGACCAGCTCATTGATGGCGTAGCTGTTGAATATGGCTCGGTACGCGTGATTGTCCGCCGCGATGTTCTGATCACCGACCCGGCGGTCGCTGCGTTGCGACCAAACGCTACCAACGCGGTTGTGCTGGTGACGGCGAAGCTTGCAGTGCCTAGTGCTGAACTTGATCCTGTTCAGCTTGATCCTGTTCAATCTGATCCAGATCGGCTCAATGTTGCAAGGCTTCTTCCTGCAACGCTCACGGCGGACCAAGCGCTCACCCGAGCAAAGGCTTCTCGCGTGCTGCGTGACTTGACCAAGTGGTCCGCGCCTGAATTGATCGTGTACTTTGGCGAGGGCGATTTCGATCCATGGATCGAGCCTCGGCTTGTGTGGTCGATGCAAGGTGAGATTCCCGAGATCGAACGTCGGCGGAATGTGCGTGTATTTATCGATGCGCGCGATGGCTCGATTGTGAATATCCGCGATCAGATCCTGCACGCTGACGTTTCTGGCACGGTTCGCGCCTTTGCAACTCCGGGGCTGAGCGCCGACACCGCCACGAACTTGCCTGTGTTAACGCTAGTTCCCGGGGCACGCGTGGTCGCGGGTTCAGGTCAGGAAACATTCTCGGCGGTCAATGGGTCATTCCAACTTACGGGCTTGCCCAACGCGGGCACTTCGCTGCTCGTCGGCCTTGACAGTGGCCAATGGACCAGAATAGTTGACACGGTGACAGGAACGGCCATCCTCTCGGCGAGCGTTGATTCGCTGTTTTCGAGCACCATCACGCTCAACCAAACGCCGAGCCAATTTACGACGGCACAGGCCAACGCTTTCATCCATTCAACGCTCACACGGAATTTCATCCGTGATCGCGCGCCAAGCTTTCCGGGGTTGAACACGCTGTTGCCCGCGCGTGTGAACCTCATCACCGCTTCCAACATCAACTTCTGCAACGCCTTCTACGACGGCAGCTCAACCAACTATTTCCAGTTTGGTGGCGGGTGCAACAATACCGCCTTCTCAACAATCGTTGCGCACGAATACGGCCACCATATCGTAAACGAACTCAACCTCGCACAGGGCGCTTTTGGTGAGGGGTTTGCTGATTCGGTTGCGATGCTCTTGTACGACACCGGCATCGTTGGCGAGAACTTTACTACTTCAGGCGGCGCGATCCGCAACCCTCAAACGGCCAACCGCCAGTTTCCCTGCACATCGACGGCGATCCACACTTGTGGCCAGATCCTGGGTGGCAGCATCCGCGAGATCCGGCGCAACTTGATCGCAACTTCCAATACTGCGCTTTCGCTTGAATATTCCAGGCAGCTCTTTGTCGATTGGTCGCAGATCACCCTTGGTGGCCAGGGGATTAATTCGGCTCATCCGACCACGGCAATTGAGATACTGACGATGGACGATGATGACGCGGTGCTGCTCGATGGCACGCCGAATTACTGCCAGATTTCCGCCGCGTTTGCGGAGCATGGCATCGTTTCTCCTTCGCTTGCGTTGGGTGTCGCGTTTACATTCCCGGATGGTCTGCCGACAATCATCACGCCGAACGCGATCACTCCTGTTCGCGTGAATGTCGCAGCGAACGGTGCAACGCCGACTCCTGGAACGGGTTTGCTCTTCTCGCGAACCAATCCCGGAAGCCCGTTCACGTCCGTCGCCATGACGCAGGTTACAACTAACCAGTATGTCGCCAATATTCCGGGTGGTGCTTGCGGCGTAGAAACTCAATACTTCTTCCAAGTCGGATCTTCGCAGGGTAATGTGCCTTCGCCAAACATCGGGTGCTTCTCTGCTACTCGCACCGTCCCCGCAGGCTTCACGACGCTGGTTACGAATGATGAATTTGAGGTTGGTTCAGGCTGGACTGTTGGCGAGACTACCGCAACAACGGGGGCTTGGGTTCGCGTTGATCCGCTTGGAACTTCGGCCCAGCCTGCGGACGATTTCACAACGTCTCCCGGAGTTTTGTGCTGGGTAACTGGCAACGGCACCAACTCAAACAATCCTGGCGAAGCAGACGTTGATGGCGGGCTGACGACGCTTGTGTCGCCGATATTCGACATTGCGCAGTTTGCTGACGCCCGTATCAACTATCGCCGTTGGTATTCAAACTCGGCTGGCGCTGGCGCGAATGCGGATACTTTCCGGATCGACGTATCGACCAATGGCGGACAAACCTGGACCAACGCCGAGACGGTCGGCCCGACCACGCAGAATGCCGGAGGCTGGCTCTTCGCGGAATGGACGCTCTCTCAGCTTGGTCTTGTGCCTACTAATCAGTTTGTAGTGCGGTTTGTTGCTGAGGATGCTGGTGCTGGATCGCTCGTCGAGGCGGCGCTTGACGCATTCAACGTCATCGGGCTTAGTTGTGAGCCGCCACAGACGTGCGTGGGCGATTTCAACAATGATGGTGGCATCACAGGTGATGATATTTCGGCGTTCTTTAACGCCTTTGAAGCGGGCTTGTCTAACTCGGACGTTAATCAAGATGGAGGCATCACCGGCGACGACATCGCGTTCTTCTTCCAGCGCTACGAGCTTGGGTGCTGAGTAGAGGCTTCTTTATTAATAAAGAAGAAAGGGCGTTTTTAAGCTAGCAAAACCGCGATCGGCGCACCTTCGTAGCCGTGGCCTAAGTGCGTGCGAACCAATCCGTCGCTGCCTTTGCTCAGAACGACGACGTTGATTCGCCGCTGGGAGTCGGTGGGACTCGAACGAGATAGTGGAGCCTTCATCGAGCCTTGCTGCGTTGCGGCGTGGACCGTGCACACGCCCTTGGCTACGGTCGCGGTGTACGTTGCCAGGCGATAGTCGCCTTGCTTGTAGGCGTAGCCTTCACCCGCGTCTTCGTAGAGCGTACCCGACGCCTTGCCGTCGGCTTCGAGCGCAACTACGAGTGTGAGTGGATCAACTGCGTGCTCGTCGGA
Organism: Phycisphaerales bacterium; assembly: GCA_038240875.1. GTDB lineage: Bacteria > Planctomycetota > Phycisphaerae > Phycisphaerales > UBA1924 > JBBRGG01. The sequence goes on from JBBRGG010000034.1 coordinate 9,615, forward strand.
CCACTGCATGATCGGGCCCATGGGCAGGATCGCGCCCGCGCGAAGAAACAGATCGGGCAACTCCGGATCGCTCGTCATCAGTGGCTCAAAGGGCAGCCAATCTCCTTTGGGCATGATGCTGTTGCGTGTGCCACGATCGTGACCAGGAGCGGTGTCGCAGCGAACGAGCAGGTCGTCACCCAGCATGAACATCGTGTCAACCGCGCGAAGTCGCGGATCGGCGGGATCAGCAAAGAACAAAGGCCTCATCGGTGGCAATCCATTGACGCTGCTCTCGCGGAAGAGTGTGTACAAATAAGGCAGCAATCGCATTCGGCGTTCGATTGCGCGGCGACATGTCGCTTCGCAATTCGCGTCGAATGACCAAGGTTCGTGGTCGATGCCACCGGTTTCTGCGTGCGCGCGAGAGAAGGGGAGCAACGCGCCGATCCCCATCCAGCGTGCGAGCAGCGGCCCATTGGCGTTGCCGGTAAACCCGCCGATGTCAGGGCCAGAGAAACCTTGCCCCGAAAGGCCTAGGTTGAGAACCATGGGGATGGACCATGAAAGATGTTTCCAGTCGGAGCGATTGTCGCCGGTCCACGTTGCGGCGTATCGATGCCCACCGAGGAAGTTGGCGCGAGTAAGTACAAAGGGGCGTTTGTCGGGGTTGGTGCGTTGAATGCCTTCGAGGCTGGCGCGGACCATCTGCATGCCATAGATGTTGTGATAGTCGTCGTGCGTTCCAGGTCCGCCTAGGTCCGCGTCGGCGTTGTGCAGCGCATCGCCAGCCATACTCTTGGAAAAGCCATCGAAAATGGCGGGTTCGTTCATGTCGTTCCAGACGCCGTCGATGCCACTCTTCATGAAATCGGCGTACAACCCGGCCCACCATTCGCGTGTGCGTGCGCTGGTGAAATCTGGGAAGGCGCAGTCTCCAGGCCACACTTTACCGATAATATTCTGTGGCGTGTCCGTGGTCGCGTGCGTCGCGCGCGAACTGGCGGCCGGGCCAACGCCAGCTTTGACATAGTGATCACCTTTGAGCCCGTCGGCGTACACCTTGTAGTTTGGATCAACCTTGATGCCCGGGTCGATCATTGTGATGACGCGAAAGCCTCGCGAATGAAGATCGTCGATCATTCCCTTGGGATTGGGGAAGTGCTTCGCGTCCCACGTGAAGCAGCGGAAGCCATCCATGTAGTCAATGTCGAGCCAGATCACATCGCACGGGATCGTGCGATCGCGGAAACCATTTCCAATTGCTCGCACACGCGCTTCGGGGTAGTATGAATATCGACACTGGTGATATCCAAGCGCCCAGCGTGGCGGCAAGGCCATCGTGCCTGTGAGCCTTGCGAGTGCTACGAGAACTTCCTTGGGCGATTCACCTTCGATGATGACTGCCGCAGGGCTCGCGCCGTCGACTTCAAAGCGAATTGATCGACGCAGATCGATGGTGACTCGGCGTGTGCTCTCGACCAATACACCAAATGCCGTGCCGTCTGGACGAACCGCGAGTACCCAGGGGTGCGATTGGTACAGGTGCGCGTACTGCTCGTCATAGCTAAAGGCGTCGTGATTCCAGGTAACTTTCTTGGTGCCGTTGCGGAGCAGTGGGCCAGCTTGCTCGCCGGTGCCATAGAGGCTCGTGCCGCTTGTGATCGGGATCTCAACGACCGCGATTGACCGTGTTCCAGAGCGAATGCGTGAGAAAAACGGGATAGTTTCCCATTCGTCTGGTACCGGGCCCATTGCCTTGGGTTCGTGTTCATACGCCGGGAATGGACGGCGTGCCTCGTGCTCGCTGGGGTCGCGGAATCGTGCGACGTTATCGAGCAAGAGCTCGCCTTTGGTGTCGACTTGCGAGCGAGCGGTGACCGAGTGCACGGACAACCAATTCATTGATGGCATCTTCACGTCGATGTTCCGGTGTGTGTGAGATTGGAGCAAGGCCAGCCAACACGATGTGAAGCGCTCTTAAAATACAGTTAAGGTACCAGCATGTCGAGCGTGAGGGTAGGAACATCGCGTGATGCGCGTGCTTCGGTGATTATGTGCTTATCTACACGGGGTTAGTCTGCAGATACGTGCAGGCCCCATTACGTACAGGCCTCTTTACGAACAAGCCCCCGCGGCACGTGATGGTGCGCGCGAGGGCCGGAGAGAGATCAGTTGTTCAAGGTTCGTTGCCGAAGGAACTAGTGCTGTATGTTCTACCAGAGTCGCACGACGTTGGTTGCAAGAACTCTGTCTGTTCTACGAGTAAACATGAGGCAAAGTTCGTGTACATGAAATCAGTCGATCCATTCTTGCAAACGCGCCAAAAGAGTCGGCTTCGGAGCCATTCCTACAAGGGAATCTACGACCTTGCCACCCTTGACGATGAACAAGGCTGGGATGCTCTCGACGCGGAATTGTTCGGCGAGCTCAGGCTGTTCATCGACGTTGATGAAGGCGACTTTGGCCTTGCCCTCGACTTCGCGGGCGAGCTGTTCAATCGTTGGCTTCAGTGCTCGGCAAGGCGGGCACCAAGGCGCCCAGAAGTCAAGAAGTACCGGCTCGGTCGCGTCGAGTACATCAGCCTTGAAAGATGCCATCGTCGGATGGAGGATATTGGAAGTAGGATTTGACATCAAATAAACCCTTTCACTGTGGTAGGCACATTCAGTACACTAATTCGATGCCAGCGTAAACCGCTGGGTTCATCAAAGTAGAATTAGTAATGCAATTCCAAAGTCTCAACCACGATAGATATTAGGGGGCGAAACCAGCGCGAGCTAACCACCACGCAAGCACACGCGATCGTGGCTTTGCGTCAAGCCCGTACGAGTCAATCGCGGCTCCAGCGAATACACGAAGCGCGTCTGAATAGCTCGTGGGAGAATCTGCCAAACTCGCTGCTTTGAACGCGTGCGTTGCTTGCGTCAACGATTCGATGTCGTGTGGCCTTGGGAGCGTCGCGATTTCTCGGGCGGCGAGCTTAATGGCGGTGGGGGTCATGGCGGTACCAAAGGTTCTTCGAGCCGCGACTAGTGTGGCGATGGGTGAGGCAAGAGCCGCGGCGATGGTCCACAAATCTGGAATGAGCTCGCTAGCGATATCGCTGGCCTTACGTGTCACGGTGATCATCGGCGTCGTGGGAAGCCACCCGCCATCCGCATCGACCACGGCTTCGATGACCCTTGTCTGCGTCGCGACGATGATCTTTGGCACGCACCGAATTGGGAGCATCTTTGCTAGAAACGCCGAAGCAGAAGCAGCACGTAGCGAAAGGCCCGGACGCTGCCAAGCTTTGCCGTGGATGCGAGCCAACGAAACGCCCCAGCGTGAGCGTGCGACGTCTACAAGTCCGCTAGTCAGCACGCGTGTGTACGAATGAGTTTCACGATCCCATGTTTGATTCTCAGGGACTTCGATGAGCACATCGCGCAGCGCGTAGTACATATCACGAAAGTCCGCCGTCGCGTCAAGCCAAGAGCCAAGCGTCGGGAACGTAGGATCGATGTTGATCAAGGGCACGCCACACGTGTCTGCGGCAAGTGCGCTCCAGCGTGCGCGAGGCGTCGCGCGGATGAGGCGTGCTGCTTTGCAGTCTGCGCCGCGATAAAGCCGGATGACTCGTGAAGTCTGGCGCGGCGGCACACGCTTGTGTTCTTGGCTACCGCCAAGCGAGCAATCCTTGTGAGTGGATTCTGCTTCAGGAATACGTTGCAAGATCGGCGCACACGCATACACCGAGGCCGCGAATGCGTGCGAATCACCGGCCCACAACCCGACCAACTGTGCGGTTCGTGCGCACGATCGCCGCAGCGGGCCTGAGTCGCGAGATGCTAGCACCGACATCGGCTGGATCATGCAGCAGATTCCGCGTGGCTTTGTGAGCGCGAGCCCACGCGCGAGAAACGCGCTGGCGGCATCGGCATAGCCGCGGATGACGCCTGGAAAGTGAGACAACACAATCGATGCGTCTACGCGAGCACGAGACGTCTTCGACGAAAGCTGATTCAAAAACGGCGGATTTCCGAGCACCACATCAAACCGGCCATCGCCATCATTGGGCATTAGTTCGGCAAATGCTACATGCCAATGGATGATCGGCGCGGTTGATTGTAATTGCTCGCAAGTTCCTTTGACGTCATCAACAGGTACCGCCCGCGTGCGTACGTTGCTACATAGCCCTTTAGTAGATACCCCTTTGGTAGTTTGCACATTAAATCTCACGAGGTGCGCATCGGCGGCCTCTCGTGTCAATGCGCCAGCCCTCTTTGCCGACTCCGCGTCGAGTCCTAATAAACCATTTCCCCACAGCACACGATCCGCCAACCAAGCGATGTCAGCCAGCGGCATCGCGGGGTGCGTCGCGAGAACAAACCGACACACTAACACGGCACATGGATCGATATCTGCGCCAAAGAGCATCGGAGCGTGTCCAGTAACGTTCGTAGTGCACGTTTCAAGTGCCGCGACCAGAAAGCGGCCGCTGCCACACGAAGGATCACAGACGGTGAGCCGATCATGCAATTGAATCGTGCCAGCTTGGACCCTGTCTAGTTTTCGTGCGTGCTTGAACGCGGCTCGCACCAGCGCATCTGCGAGATGCTTTGGCGTATACACCGCACCCAAAGAGCACCGAGTCGTAGTTACCTTTGTGCTTGATTGTTTCGCTTCGAGCGATAGCAATCCTTCGTACGCGTCGGCGATTCGTAGCGCGTGCGCGTGAAGCGACGTGTCAGAGGAAATTATCGCTTCGGTCGCTGGCTGCGAGGCGAGTACGCATGGCGCTGGCAATCCTTTATGTAGCAAAGCAACGAGCGTGGATGCGATCTGCGAATCACAGGTATTGCCGCTTGCGATCAATGCGGCGTGGAGCATTTCCTGCCGAAGCACGTGGAACGTCGCGAGTGAGTTCGCGTCGCTTTGTGGATGCAGCGAAGCGGAAACAAGGTCACGAGCGTGTAGGAGCACCTTGGCATCAGCGATTGCTCCAGCACTGATTCTCCCACGCCGCAAACTCTTCACAGCCCTGCCCATGTACGAAGAATCCTAGCGAGCGGTGCGGGCACGGGCATGACGCTGAGCCGACTTTGCGTGACGAGGGGAAAGTCCTTGAAGCGTGCGTCGGCCTTGATGTAAGCAAGGCCAACCGGCGTTTTAGCTTTTACAACTCCGCTAACCTTCACGACGGCAAATTTCGGCTCGCCTTTGGCATTCAATCCTGGCTGGGCAGGATCTTCAAAGGGTACAGATTCGATTCTGCCTAGGCCGACGATGGCCTTCTCTTCGCCGGTGTGATAGATAAGCACGTCGTCACCAATCGTGCACGCACGCAGGTGGATCAGCGCGGCTGCGTTGGCCACGCCGTCCCACGTGCTGACTCCTTTTAAGATCAGGTCGTCGATGCTGAACTGCGAAGGCTCGGTTTTGAAGAGGTGGCACGCCATTGTGTCCTCATAGGTACGCGAATATGCGAGTGGAGATAGAGGAACAAGTATGTTTGACGCGCATGCACGCTTGAAAAGCAGTAAAGGCCCGACGCGAGCGCCAGGCCTTTGAAGAGTATGCGTCTATCGAGTTGATTTAGTTGTTGGCGATGGTCTTGGGCGTAGCGGCTGGTGCGCACTCTTTGCTCTCGTCGCAGGAGGATGCGTCCTTACCTTCGGGCGAGCACGATGTTCCGCCACAGCAATCTTCCTTCGAGCCTTCGCCATTGCAGCAGCCGTCGGCCTTGGAGGCATCAGTCTTTTGCGAAGCTTCGATCACATTGGAGTCCTCGTTAGTATGATCGGAACACCCACTGCCGCATGAATGTGACGACTCGGTTGAAACCGAAGTCACGACTGCACCGGCTTCGCACTTGCCAAGAATACAACCGGTTGTGACCATGTTGTACCCGCTGACGCCGACTAGAACCAATCCTGCAACGCTGGCGATGCTAGTGAAAAGGCTCGAACCACAGGCATACTTCATGTCAGAACTCCTAAGGCGTGAAATTTCGTACAATTCAAGTCAGAATGTGAACATGGTCAGGAAAGACAACTCGATCAGGAAAGAAAGCTTGATCAGGAAAGAAAGCTTGATCGGAAAGGGGCAAACTAGTCAGCTCAGGTTTAACTTTAGAAAACTCGCCGACAGAGCATGTATCTTCGACGAATGAAGTGTACACGTTGTTCCAGATGAACGCGAATCAAATTATTTTCATTTCGAGATTCGTACAGAGATATTTAAAAAACTTGCATTTCAGATACGTTTGGAAGCTAACGCTTGCTGAAGTGCCTAATTCTATCCTTATCTTGCTGCACAACCTGCCCGTATCAAGCGATCTCAATCGACTTGTCGGACTATGAGCAGACCAGGGTTCAGTCGCGACGCTCAACGTCCGATGATCATCGGTCCCTGTATCGGTCCTTGAGGGTTTTGGATGGTCATTGTGTGATGGCATGGTTTTATAAGTTATCGGAGCCGAGAGCATGGGCGACGCGACACCCAAACCGACGGAACCCAATAGCGGGCCCAATTCCGTCCAGAACAATTCACCGCAAAACGAAACGCATGAAGCCTCCGCACCTCGCAACGTCAATGCCGAGGCGGACATTCTACAGATACTCTGCGAGTTTGACGCTGGCTTGGAAGGCCTCAAGGCGATCTATGAACGCCGCAAGTCCCTAGAAACAGCGCTTCTGGAAAAACAAAACCAACTCGTCCAGCGCGAACGAGAGCTCTCTACCCGCCGATCCGAACTTGAACGATCCACAGGCGAAATTTCACTGCAGCGCGAGGCCATCGAGCTAATGCAGGCCCAGACCTCCGCCTCGCGTGAGGAAATCGAAACCAACCAACGAGCCATCGACGCTCGAATCGCCTCGATCGAATCCGAAAAGAATCGTATCGAATCAGAGCGGCAGAGCCTTGAAGACGCGCGTACGCAATGGTCTGAAGACTCGCAGCGGCGTGATTCTGAACTCTCCGAAGAGCGCGAACGCTTGCGTTCGCAGATAGCCGAAGTCGATAATGAGCGACGCGAACTTGCGGCAAATGGTGGTTTACTTGCTGCTGCTAAAGACGAAATCGCTGCGCAGCAACGAGCCATCGAGGTTGATCGTGCGAGCCTAATTGTTCTCGAAGAAGAGGTATCCACGCGTGAAAATCGCGCGTCGGCCCAGGCACGCGAGATTGCCGCTCGGGAACTTGCCCTGAGAGAACGAGAAAGCACAATTGCGTCCGAGCGCGAGGCGTGCGCCGTTGAATCCGCATCGATATCCGCTCGATCCGAGGCACTCGCGAAAGAGATGCGCTCGATCGAGGAACACGCTAAGACGCTGACGGATGAGATTGCGCTGCGCGATGCCGAGCTCTCAGAGCGTGAGTCATCGATTGAGACTCGTACCAACGAACTTGTCACGCTCAAGGACGAGATCGATTCAGCGCGAGTTGGTGCAGGTGAAGTCAACAAGCAGCTCGCACAACAACGTGATGCTGCGGTTGCTGATCTGAATCATGCTCGAACCGAACTCGAACGCGTGAAGATTGAAGCCGAGGCTAAAGGCCGAGGCGCTCGCGCACTTGAACCTGTTCTTGAGGCGATGAAGAAAAGTCTACTCGACGCGGAAGATCGGCTTGCAGAGTCGGTCGCCCAAGCCGAATCGAGTACGCGCGAAGGGGTTGATACAGCATATCGCCTTGGTGGCGTGATCGAAGAGTATGAATCTCTCTGGCGAATCGAGCTGGACGAATCGTGTCGCTTGATGTGTGTAATTGAATCCACGCAGCAAAGACTCGAGCTTGCTCGCACGCAAATCGAAGTTTCAACCGATGAAACAAACCAAGCTCGTCGCGCGCTCGAAGTGGCGCAGCAGCAAGCCGCCACAGCCCAATCTTCGAGCACTGCAGATAACGATGATGCACGCATTGAAGTAGCCGAACTTGTTGGAGTAGTCGATGCATTGAAGGACCGACTTCGCAAAGAGTTTGCAACGCGCGAAGAGGCTCAGCGGATCGCTGAGGCCGCCGCGAATGAGCTTGCCGAAGCTGGCGTAGCGTTGAAAATCGTCGAAGTACGCGCTGCTGATGCCGATGCAATCGTGACCAAGCTGCGCGATGAGCTTGCGCGTGCGAGCTTCAAGTCGATTGATTCGGGCAACGTTGACGCGAAAGTTGCCGATCATCTAAAGATGCGCCGCGAACGCTTGCGCCGATATCGTGCCGCGGTTCGTGCGCAGCTCGAAAAAGTCCGTAAGGCGGGCGAGATCGTCAAGAAGCGGTACGAGCAAGCCGAACAGGTTTTGTCACATCGTGCTGAACTCGCGGCGATCCGCGAACGTGTGATCGAAGCCGAACGTGCAACCCAAGCCGGTCGTGCGACAACACGCGTCGCGCAAATTATCTTCTTCAGTGTTGCGGTCGTTGCGATATTGGGCGCGATGTCATGGGCTGTGTCCAGACAGATCTCCCCAGCGGCATTTATGGCTCAATCGACGATTTCCGCCGATGGACGAGGTCGTGATCTGCTTCCTGCCGAGCTCGACGAGTGGGCCCGTTTTCATGAAGGCGTGCTGAAAGATCCGCTCTTTCACGAAGCTACCTCCGAACGCTTCAAGCGACTAGGCCTCGCGCAACTCGGTACGCCTGTTGCCGTCCGCGACATGATCAACACCTCGATCACAACCGACGACGCGACTCCTGGCCAGCTTCACATCCGCATGATCGGCACCGGTGCCGACCGCACCGAACGCGTGATGGAAGCATTCACATCCGCGTTTGCAAGCTTTGCAAACTCACTCCAGCAAAAGCGAATCGATGGCGCAGCGACCAAGGTCGCGCAGGCGGCGTCCGTCGGCGAAGAACCCATCGACAACACCCGCACGTATTATGCACTGGGCATCTTGGGAGCAGGATTCGCAGTCGTATCTACGGCAGCACTGGGAATCTGGTCACGATTGGCGCGTGCCAAGACGTCGTTCGAGTTGGATCAGCACGTTGCCGCGGCCCTCGTAGGCACACAATGGGCCGATCTTCCTAAAGTCGAACAGCGAAAGGTCAAGGACACAGGAAAGCCCGGTGTGAATAAGGAACCAAAATCGAACTTATCCGCCGAGGATCTGGAAGCCGCCGAGGCGCTTAAGAGCGCGAAGGCTTCGACCAAATCACCAACGCGAGCCTTGAAGAAGAATGCAAAGAACGCGATCACTCCTGATGATCCAAGCAGTGGTCGCTCGAAGAATGCGACGTGAATCCTCGGTTGGAGTTGGTGAAGCGGATAGTCATGCGCTGGGCGTCGACTTATACCGACTCAATGCTCGTTCAACGAGCGCTTCATGCGCTCCGATCGATAGATCCGCCCGCGCCGAGTCCACAATCGTGCTGTCGCGATCGATGAGGTATGTCACCCGTCGCACAACAAAGCCAAGCAGCGCCGTCGCGTCATAGGCCGCTGCGACTTTCCTTCCGAGGTCCGCGAGCAGGATCTGCGTCAGCCGATTACTCGCCGCAAACTTGCGTTTGGTCTCGACCGATTGCGGGCTCACGCCAACAACGCTCATGCCAAGGGCGACCAGGTCTTCCGACCGATCGCGGAACATACATGCTTCCTTGGTGCACACAGGCGTGAAATCTGCCGGGTAGAAGTACAACAACACCGGCCCCTTGGCAAGCAACGCAGTAAGCGAAACCGTCGAACCTGTCGCGTCGGAAAGCGAAAAGTCTGGAGCCTTGGTACCAATGTTCAGCATGGTGTGGTTGT
>JBBRGG010000035.1:0-19315 GCA_038240875.1 Phycisphaerales bacterium
CCTTCGCCCACAGCCCCGCCAGCACAAACTCGCAGCAACTCGCGCGCACCGCCGGGCTCTCCGACGCATTCACTTCAAACGCCTTGTCCCACACCTTGGGAACGCGCTTCACGATCGTTTCATAATGCGCGCTGGGCAACAAATCACCCACCTCAATCGACACGCCCTTGGCAAAGACCTCGCCAATTTCCGCGAGCCCGTGCTTGGTCACATATTCCTCGAACACAATCCCGATGGCTTGCGCGAGGATCGCGTCCAGCGCCTGCTTCTCGGTCATCTGATGCGAGCCCATCAAGTCCAGCTCCAGCTTCCCCGCGCTAGTCGCGTGAAAGTGCGCCAGGTCCGAAATCCGTGGCACCGCCGGCGACTCTTTCAACACAATCGACCGCCTTCGCGCGTTCGCAATCATCGTGCGATAGTTCGCAATCGTGAATCGTGCCGACACGCCCGACGCATGGTCTACGTGCTTGCTCTTGCGGGCGCACATCGCCATCTGCTCGACGATTTCCTTCATAAACCGTGGCACAACCACCGGGTACTTTCCACCAAGCTCAACTGCCGCCTCGCGTTCCATGATGTCGATGCCCGCGTCGCGCGTCTTTGGATAGTGCGTCTGGATCGTCGCGCCGATGCGGTCTTTGAGCTGCGGAATGACCTTGCCCGAGCGGTTGTATGTTGTCGGGTTCGCCGAGAAGAGCACGAGAATGTCGATATCAAACCGCACCGGATAGCCACGAATCTGCACATCGCGCTCTTCAAGAATGTTGAACAATCCAACCTGTACCAGATCGTCCAAATCAGGCAGCTCGTTCATCGCAAAGATGCCACGGTGCATCCGCGGGATCAACCCAAAGTGCAACGCGTCTTCCGCCGACATCGACACGCCCGAAAGAATCTTCGCCGGGTCGATCTCACCAATCACGTCGGCGAACTTTGTCCCTGGCGCAAGCCTCTCCGCGTATCGGTCCGATCGATGCCACCACGCAATAGGCGTGTTCTCACCCAATCGCTCCAACACCGCGCGACCCGCCCGCGTGATCGGCTTAGTCGGGTCATCGTGCAACGGCGCCGCCTGCGCCTCAGCGCTTGTATCGATGTAGGGTGTCCATTCATCCAGGAACGCCGCCATCTGTCGCATCAGACGGCTCTTTCCCTGCCCCTTCTCGCCTAGAAACAGCATGTCATGACCCGCGAGCAGCGCGTTTACCACTTCGGGAATCACCGTGTCGTCATAGCCCACGATCCCAGGAAAGAGTTCGGTACCCTCCTCCAGCGCGCGAACCAAGTTGTCTCGCAGTTCAATTGCCACTGGCTTTGATACCCATCCACTCGCGCGAAGCGCGGCGAGCGTCATGATCGCAGGCGGCGTGTTCTGGTCACCAGTCCTCGCAGAAGCAGGCTGGTGAGTGGCTGTATTCGACGTCGGTGATGCGGTTGGAGTATTCATAATGTGCAAGAGCTATTCAACCGCCGGTTTGCAGTACCGGCTGTGCTGGGTTCGTGGGCCAATACTTTGTGCGACTTCCCAAGGGTTTCGTTCGCAAGTGCTCCCTAGTTTCTCTCGCTGGATCATGATTGACATGATCTTGTTCGCGCGTTTACGGACAATTGCAATTCCCGTCGGTTTACAACTATTTGATGCCACCAAATCTAGTTTAATGCGGTATATAGAGTGTTCGATGATTTGGGGACGAAGGGAGTTAGCTGCGCACCATGTCTCATTAAATTTCCGTGACTATCTCATTTTCTGCGTCCAACCCGTCTTCGATCGCGTCTTTGCTTTAATTCTCCACGCGAGCTTGTGGCACACCCTGTGCACGCCGCGCACAAGTCGTAATTATGCGCACCTACAGAGTATTTCCAATGCGTCACGTTGCCGCTATTTGCTTCTTCACATTTCTCGCTCTGCTCGTTCTCCCGCAATCTCTTCGCGCAGGCGTATTTGACGTTGACACCCTTCGCGCCGAGCGTGGCGAGATCTACTCCCCTTGGGCTCTAAACTCTCTCGCCAAACTCGCGCCAAAGCCTTTTACTCCACCAGGCAATGGCCCCGCCACCAATCTAGCAGCTCTTGAACCATCATCCCTAATGCTCGACCGCCTGCGTGGCATCATGCTTCGACTTACCAGCCAAGACGTCGGCGTGCTTCGTGGCATGACCAAATCCGGCTCGCGCGAACCAATCCCCGAATCCGCCACCCAATTCGCCATTATCCGCCTGACCGCCGTCAAGCGACAAGCCTTCGTCGAAATCCGCCGCGATCAAATAGGTAATGTCTGGGCTCGAGAAATCGACATTCAAAGCCCACCAAAGAAGACTGCACTCGGCGCCCCCCTCGGCGCCCCCCTCGGCGTCCCTCTCGACCGCACCATGTTCGACTCACTCGCGCGTTCAATGTGGTGGTACACAGGCTTCTTCGACTCTCGCGCCCGCACCACCAATGGCACGTCATCCGCCCAGCCTCTCGACGAAATCCAAATCGGCACTTTCATCTCCGCTCCCTATCGCGTCAGTGGTGCCGATCTCGACAAACGCTTTGCAGGCAAGCAATACATAGATCAAACCACCGACCGCGACCTCACTCAGGAACGCTTCGCCATCTACGTCCCCGCTTCTATTAACGCAAGCAAACCCGCGAGCCTGCTGATATGGCTCAACCCAATTCCTAACGGCTCCATCCCTCGCGAACTTATTCCCGCCCTCGAAGCCCAAGGCATCATTGCCGTCTCACCAACCGACGCCGCCAGCACTCGCACCGTTACCAATCGCGTGCAACTCTGCCTCGACGCCGCATACACCATGATGTCTCGCTATCACGTCGATCCCGCTCGCATCTACATCGGCGGCTTCAGCGCTGGTGGCGGCTTTGCCAATCTAGTCTGGATGGCGTACCCCGAAGTCTTTCAAGGCGTGCTTCTGGTTAGCGGCGCAAGCTTCTATCAAGAAGTCCAAGCCGGGCCCGCTGCTTACTGGGGCAAGCAGTACAACGAACCTTATCGCACAAACCTCGCTTTACTCGCGGGCAAACGCGTCGCCGCAATCGCAGGCGAAACCGACCCAGGTCGGCCATACGTCGAAGCCGTCGCCAAACGCATGCAGCTCGAATCAATTGATGCCAAATCCTTCATCGCCCTCGCCCAAGGCCACCACGTTCCCACACCTGCCGACCTCACTAAAGCCCTGAATTGGCTCGATGGCATCGCAACCGAAAATAGGTCAACCAAGCTCGAAGAAAGTAACGCCCTCGAACGCGACCTTCTGTTGCCCACTCCTACCACCAAACCTACTGGCAAGCCTCGCACCGACAAAGAAATCCGCAAAGCGATCGCACGCATCACGCGCGAAACTCCCTGGACGCCCGCGGCGTGGCGCGCCGCCGAGCTAGTAGACGGGCTCGTAATCAAATAGCCAAATCTTCGCCACCAGCGCGCAAGCAAAGAGGCCCAGCAATGACGCCGGGCCCGGTGAGGAACAATGTGTTGTGCCTGTTGCTACACGCAACTAGCTTTCACTGAATCAGGCTTTACGTCGCTACATATCACGCAACCAGATTCGTCGCTGACTCAATCGAATCAACAACCTGGCGAACCTGGAATGGCTTCTTCAAGAACTGGTCAAAGCCCTGCGACTTAAGCGACATGCTCTGACCTTCAGTCAGTCGGCTCGACATAGCGACAATCTTCGTGAACTGAAGGTTGTCGTTCTTGCGAACCGAGTCCACGATGATCTTGGCATCGTTATCGCCGATGTGCAAATCGAGCAACAGCACATGAGGCTTGAACTTCTCGCACTCCATCCCAGCATTGAACGCGGTCGTCGAAGTCCGAATCTCGTACGAAGTCTGCTCCGTCAAAATCCGCTCCAGCGTGTCAACCACTTCCTTCTCGCCATCGGCGATCAGAACCCGCGTCCGTCCCGACGTCATCCCCTCCAGCGGAATGCCGTGCGCTCGCATAAAGCGCATGAGTTCCGATGCAGGAATTCGCCGATCGCGCGACCCAGGGATGCGATATCCCTTCAGGGTGCCCGAGTCGAACCACTTGGATACGGTTCGCGGCGCAACATTGCAGATCTTCGCAACTTCGCCGGTTGTCAGCACGTCTTTTTCGATTGGCATAGGTCTCACCTCGGCACGAACGGTGACCGACACACCGGAATAACGCGCCGGTGTCCGTCGGGACATGCTTTCCATCGGCGGTTCCTTCCCTGCGGTTCACTGCGCATGCGCCAATGATCTCACATTGTCTGCCAAATGGCTCTTTGTCATGTCAATCAATCATGCAGCGTGAGCCGTTTGACCACTCATGCGCGGGTATTGCGCATCTGCCAGTCATCGTCGTTACCTTTTTTCCCTCCTTATCGAATCTTTATTCTTCCATTTCCACCTCTATATGGTCGTCGTTTGACGAACACCCCCTCTATCAATTAGACTGCCAACGGCTATGTTCGGTCGCCAGGTCGAACCTCTTTTTCCACTGTCTCGCTCTCAGATCATCTATCCACCTAGCGTAGCCAGCCGATGCTTGTTCGTATTGTGTTAGCATTTGTAGCGTTTGTGTGCCAGTTCTTCTCTAGACCTTCGTTGCAGCATCCATCACTTTGCCTCTTCGGTACAACCTCTATCAACGCCTTTGCACCGATGGCTCGCTCATTCGGAATAGTGGAGCATGACAACCATTAATCAGTGAGCGATCTCGGTAGTGAAAGGTCAGTCCATCGGGCATGCAGCTGTTCACAAATTGAACGTATTTTCGCACAGAATTCTGTCTTGTCTCGAATAGTGTTTGGGCCAGAGCAGTGCGCATGCGCTATTCTCCCTCTTCACGTTCGGCGTCGTCCACAATCGCCAGGCTTACCGCCCAGCTTTGCGCGTCAGTCAATGTTTAGGGTTTGTGTTGGTATTTTCTCTTCCGATGGCTCTTCGCCATGCGAAGATTCCAAGGCGCTACCACATCGGTGGCTATTGGGTGAAGGAGTCGACTGTGACCGAGTGCTTCGGAGTTCGCGCGAACCATCGTTCCATTTCTTCCTCGATTTCCGCTTCCTCGATTTCTGTCGGAGTCGGCCTTCGAGCCGCCGCACTGATCGCGTTAGTCGCTGGACTGGCCATTCCTTCTCTGGCCTTTGCCCAGAGTAATGCGCCCGCTGGCTCGACTTCCGCCAGTTCTACTTCTGCGAAACAAGATCGTCCCACCGACGCCGCCTTGCTCGCCAACTTCCTTCATTTTGTCATGATCGACAACCACGAGCTCGCTGAGTCCTATGGCAACGAGCTTCTCGCGCGTGCCCTCGCTCCCGCTGACTTTGTCAAACTCGTCGAAGTTGGCGACACCGACCGATTCCTCTCCGTCACTCGTCGCGCCGCTCGCGTTGATCGACTTGATCAAATCGCATCCGCCTTCCTCAAGGTACACCAGACCGGCCTCTTGGGCCGCGCCCGTGATCAAGCCGAAATCACCAAGAATATTGGCCTGCTCACCGGCAACCTCCGTGGCCGACTCCTGGCACAAGAGCGTCTGGTCGCCGCTGGCGAATACGCCGTCCCCCAGCTCCTCGAAGCCGTCCTCAACCGTTCCAACATTGCCCAAGGTGCCGAAGCCCGCAAAGTGCTCATTGCAACAGGCCGTCAAGCCGTCGTTCCCCTAGGCACCGCCCTCGCTAAAATGACTCCAACCGACCAGGAAATCGTCGCCGAAGTCCTCGGCCAGATTCCCTACCGCACCAGCCTCCCCTACCTCGCCGATTTGTCCCAGGCATCGAGCGTTGAAAGCGTCAAGTCCGCTGCCGCCCGTTCCATCGATCGCCTCGGCGGGGCCGATACCGACGCCGCCGGCCTCTATCAGCGTCAAGCCGAGGGGTATTACGCCGAACGCAGCGAAGTCACCAGCTTCCCCAACGAAGAGCACCAGCTTCTCTGGGGCTATGACCCACGCCAAGGCTTGCAGATGAGCGCGATCCGCACCGAAGTCTTCCATGAAGCCATGGCGATGCGTCTCGCCGAACGCGCCATGGTTCTCCAGTCTGGCCAGTCGGGCGTTTCTCCCGACACCCTCGCTCTCTGGGTCGCGTCCAATTACGTCCGCGAGATCTCAACTCCCTCGGGCTATACCAACCCCGCCTACCCCGCGACACGTCGCGGTGCGGAATACTTCGGCGTAGCCGCTGGCCCCGAAGTCGCCCAGCTCGTTCTCAGCCGTGCAATTGACACCCGCAATACGCCTCTTGCTCGCAAGGCGTTGTCCGCCGTCGAACGCACCGCAGGCGTATCGGCCCTGAATGTTCAGGCCCGTCGCCCCTTGCTCGAAGCCCTCGACTATCCAAACCGCCGTGTTCAGTTTGAGTCGGCGTTGGCAATTGCTTCGTCCAATCCCGCCGAGGTCTTCCCCGGTTCTGACCGCGTTGTTCCCACGCTCGCCAGCGCGGTGCGTGGCGCAGCTTCGCAGTACGCCGCAATCCTCACCAGCGAGGCCGAGTTGTACCAGCGTTTGCGTGGCGTCTTCGAAGCCCAGGGGTACAGCGTGCTTCCTCAGGGACGGACCCTCGCCGATCTCTCAGGCCCCATCAGCGAAGCCCCCGGGATCGAGCTGGTTATTGTTGCCGAAAATTCGGGCGAGCGTTGTGGCGAGGCCATCGATGCCGCTCGTTCTTCTTCCAAGACCATGGCTACGCCCGTGCTCGTCCTCACCAGCGCGGACGCATACATCGACCTCGCCCGTCGCTTCGATGGCGATCAAACTGTCGCCGTCCGCCAGCTCGCTGC
The DNA here is from genome assembly GCA_038240875.1 of Phycisphaerales bacterium. Lineage (GTDB taxonomy): Bacteria > Planctomycetota > Phycisphaerae > Phycisphaerales > UBA1924 > JBBRGG01. The sequence goes on from JBBRGG010000035.1 coordinate 6,761, forward strand.
TGGTGACGAAGCCGCCGCCAAGACGGCTCTCTCGCTCGTCGAAGCCGCCTCGGGCGGCCCGATCAACGAAACCGAAGCCGCCGACTATCGCACGCGTTCTCTCGCTGCGATGCGTGACCTCGCCGTCTCCGGCTCGACGATCTTAAAGGTTGCCGACGCAACTCCATCTCTTATTATCGCACTCGATCAAATACAAGATCAATCTGCCCGCGCGGCAATCGCCGACATCTTGTCGCGCGTCAATGAGGCACGTGCCCAGCGTGCCATCATGGATGCAGGCTTGAATGCAAGTGGTGACGAACGCGCCGCTTTGTTTCAGGCCGTCGCTGGCAGTGCCAAGCGTTTCGGTGGCCAGCTCGAAGAGCGCCAGGTTCGTCGCCTGATGGAACTCGCTAATTCCGCCTCCAACGCCAGTGGCGACGTGGAAGCCGCTTCAGCCGCTTCACTCATGGGCGCACTCAAGCTCCCCAATGCCAACTTACTCCCCATGGTTCTAGGCGAGAAGTAAGCAACACCTACGCACTCGACAACATGTGTGATTCTCGAAGCCTCCTCGTTACGCGAGGAGGCTTTTTTGCATCGACATCCGCTCTGTGAAATGCCTCTTGCATCTCGCCTTTTACCTTTCGCCTTTTACCGAATGCCTCATGCCTCATGCCTCATGCCTCATGCCTTTCGCTTTGGCTTTAGTCCGAGAGCGCACATGCAAGAGTTCCATAATCTCGCTGAAACTCGCGTGCTTTCGCCCATTCAAAGTTGACCCCCCACGCGCGATTCATCCACGCGATACAGCCGGACTTTCGCCGCGCATCAACCGCGCGTAAGGCTCATTCAGAGCCTTCGTGCCGTCGATGTATGCCCGTCCACGTGCAGGTACAACGAACGTCTGCAGGGATGCAGGGCCGCGGAGGAGTGGCCTTGTCGCGTAGCAACAACTCCGGATTTGTGTTGATCCGGTAGGGTCTGTTTGGAGCCTCGTCGTTAAGGAGTATGGGAATGCGTAACCGTTTCAAGAAGGCCTTCACGCTCGTCGAAATCTTGATTGTCGTCGTTATCTTGGGTATTCTGGCCGCCATCGTGGTGCCTCAGTTCACTAACGCAACGCAGGACGCCCAGACCGGCAACCTTCGTGCGCAGGTCAAGAGCCTCCAGAACCAGATCGAGCTCTTTCGCGCTCGTTCCACCGATGGTGCGTACCCGGACCTTGCTGGCGCTGGCTGGACCCCCATGATCGACGGCAACTACATCAAAGCCGCTCCCAAGAACCCATTTAACGGCTCTACCCTCGTCGCTGTCGCCGCCGCTGTTGGCAACGGCTGGCACTACGACCGCGCCACCGGCACCCTGGGCGCTTGCTACTTCGACGAAGTCACCGACACGCTCACCCCCACCGTCCCCTAAGGCTTTGGCCTTCGGTCGCGGGTGCACGAAGGGGTAGCCCTTCGTGTGAAATCAAACTTTCTCGGGCGAACGCCGAAAGGCTCTCGCTCGGCTTGCTTCGGCGTGTTTCTTCCTGCGTGCTTCTCGTGCACCCAAGCAGGTTTCGGAGGTTGAGCGAATGCCCCATGACAACTTTCCCAAGCGTGCCCGTGCCTTCACGCTTGTCGAAATCCTGATCGTCGTGGTGATCTTGGGCATCCTCGCCGCCATCGTCACGCCGCGCTTTGCTGAAGCGACTTCGCAAGCACAAGAAGTCGCCACCGCCGACCAACTCACTAAGCTTCGACGAATGCTCGCGATGTATTACGCACGCAGCAACAGCCAATACCCATCCATCACCGCAGGCGTCGGCACTTGGGGCGAACTCCTCACCCAAGGCTACATGCGTCAACCACCAGTCAATGGCTGGGTCGGCGGCGTTCCAGGCCAAACCATCATCTTCGGCTCTTCCGCCGATACTGGATACCAATCTACCCATGGCTGGATCTTCGACGCTGCCACCGGCGATGTCTGGGCTGGCGGGTTTGACAGTGCCGACGAGCCCTTCCCTCGATAACTCAATCATCCACGCAGCAGATACGCCTGGGAATTTTCGGCCGTAGAAGCCGCACACGCCACGCATTTCAATTGTATCCACACCGATTAGGCTCATGCACGCCCCAAACACGGCCGATGCACATGCGACACCATACTCGTAATCGAGGATCGCAATCATGAACACGTCAACTCAAGCCGGTTCCCAAGCTCAAACAACCCCAGCAACCAACCGCGCCCCACGTCCGCTGGGCACCATGCTCCTGTGCATCATCGCAGGGCTGCTCGCGCTCAACTTCTTCGCAACCGTCATGGTCGGCCCTAATGCTTTGGAGCCGCGCGCCGCGCACGCCCAAGTGACAATCGATGAGCCTACCGGCTTTGTCGCCGCCGCCGAACAGCGCAAGCAAATGATCAACGAACTCAAGTCAGTCTCGGCCCGCCTCGAACGCATCGAGGCACAACTCAAGAGTGGCATCAGCGTCAAGGTCCTTGAAATGCCCGCCGATAAATCCTCTAAGAAGTAATCGACTTCACAAAGGACAACCCCGGCGTACTCCTCTTCGCGTGGAGTTACCGCTGCTCTTTGCATGTGGTGCAATCACACTCTTGGAAAGGGAATCACGTCCATGGCACGCCTATCTGTTCGGCGTCCGAGCGTCTCTCCTCGCGGATACACACTTATCGAAGTCCTCATCGTTGTCAGCATCCTTGGCATCGCCGGGGCCATGGTTGTTCCATCGTTCTCGCAGACCGGCGTTCTACGCATCCAAGGTGCCGTCCGAACACTCGTCGCCGATATCACCGTCGCCCAATCCGACGCCATCGCCTTCCAACGTGGGATGGGAATCATCTTCTACCCAGAGCCCACGAACTCCCGTTACATTGTCGCTGAAGTCAATGGCACCCGCCTTGACCCCGACCTTGATCGCATTGCTGAGCGGTCAATCGGGGGCGAACGCTTCGGCGGCGCCTCCTTCTCCAACATCACCCTCGCCAATAACACCCTCGTCTTCGATGAAATGGGCGGCCCCGTCGTCTCCCCAGGCAGCGACACTATCGCTGGCACTGGCTTCATCGATATCTCTGGTCAGGGTGAAACCTTCCGAATCTCCGTCGAGGCCTACACCGGTCGAACCACCGTCCGCACCATCAACGCCGCTCAGGCTGAAGAAGAAGCTGAAGTAGACCTTATAAATAACTCCGTCGTCCCTCCCCCCCCCAATTAATCCTGCTTTATCGAGCCCGGTCCAGTCCAGCATACTTCAGTCGAGTTTGGTGTAAATCGAATCACTTCGGAAATTATCACATTCTCGTCAATCAAGCACCCACAAACGGCTCATTCGTGCGATACTGAAACTTGCCTTTGGGGATCGCATCCCCGACTTTGCGCCGGAGCACAACGCGTGGAAAGCTCTTCCAACAACACTCTCAAGTCGAACGCTTTGCGGCCATCCACAGACGGTGAGGCAACTTCGCCCGCGCGGCAATCACGCAAGAGCTCCTTTGGCAAACCCTCCCTCAACGGCTACGAAATCGACCCCTCCAGCGAATACTTTACCTCCGACGCGCCTTTCCGCAGCAAACGACCCGCCATCATCATGCTCCTTGTCGGCGTTCTCTGCTTTGGTTCGTTCTTGTGGCTTCGCATGCGACTGGTCGCTGACATGCCCAAGCAGGCGTATGCCGAACCCGAGTCTCAACGTCCAGCCGCTTCCGACACCGCCAACTCGCCTGGCAACTTCCAAGTTGACAGCTTCGGCCAAATCATCCCCTCCCCACTCATGCTCCCCATTGAACGCGCACTTACCGATTCAGTCCCCATTACGATCAACGACGCAAGCACGAATAACTAAACTCGTATCGCCCGCGATTGTGCGCACAAACAAGGCCTATGTACACCGCTCGTTTCCCCGAATTATTTGCCTCCTCCAAAGTGCCAAATCAACAATCGCCCGCAAGCGATTTACTTCGCCCGGGCGGTCTTCGTTTGTAGAAGTGATTCTATTTTAAGATAATGCCAGACCAGCCTGCCTTGTTCACATCTTCCCAACCGGAAGATCGCCAAATGCTTCGTCGAAATCAAAGACCAGCCTGAAGTCATCCATCGTGTCTTCGTCGGTCTTACGCATCAGCCCCGCACTGATCATCCCAAAGACGATCCGCCCAAAGTCCTCGGTCGTCGTGATGTTCCACTTACTCAGCACCGTTCGCGCGAGCAGTCCATACTGCTTCACGGCGAAATCCTTAAGCCCGATGCACAGTTGCTGCCCGCTTACATGCCGAGAATCATCATCGCTCCGCGAGCCATTGCCATGGATCAGCGAAACCGTGTGCGCAAGTCCACTACGAACAAACTCATACGCCTGAGGCGGGAACGGCCCAGTCCGCTCCAACATCGCCTTGATATCAGGTACCTGCTTACTCACAGCGTCCTACTCCTTCTGGCATCTTAACTTCAAACCAGCTAAGCCTGGCTGATAGATATCGAACTGTAGTACCTTGAATGTCCAGCCAATCTGCCTAGAAACTATGTGTACAACCGTAGCCACCATGGAAGGCTCGTGCAATAGGCATTTCACCTTCTTCTAGGCCGGTGTGTCAACGCACTCATTACCAGTTACCACGCATCATGCATATGCATGCAGGCCAGGCAGCAGCAAGTTCACCCCGAAATAGCACCACAGCATCGCGATAAATCCGAGCACGCTCAGCCACGCCGTGGTCAAACCGCGATCCTTCATGGGTACGTGGCGAAGGTGGATGATCGCCAGGTACACGATCCATGTAATCAGCGCCCAAATCTCCTTGGGGTCAAACGCCCACCAGCGGCCCCACGAGTGGTCCGCCCACCATGCGCCCAGCAAAATCCCCACGCCTAGCGTCCAGAACGCGAGCTGCAACACGATCAAATGCGCCTTGTCCAAGTCCGCGAGCAACCGAACTTTCGAGGCTGATAAGCCCGAACTAGACATGCCTGAACTAGACATGCCCGCCGAAGCCTGCTCGGCAGAAAACTCAGCGTCCACATTCATGGCGACTTCAAGCATCGGGTCTGAAACCATCCTTGCGCCCGCCATACTTGCACGACCACTGTCGCTACTCCCGCTCTCGCCACTACTGCCTTGCCCATTCATGCCGCCGCCGCTCCACTTGGCCGCGTACGCACTGCCGATGTAAAACAGCGAAATCACAAACGCCAGCGTGATCAATCCATATGACAAGAGCACAATGGATACGTGATACTTGAGCAAGATGCTCGTATTGAGAATCGCGGCCTCGCGCTCGATGCTGACCCCGGGAATTCGCGCTTCATTCGCCATCAACAAAATCATGAACCCCAGCGCCGCCGACGCTGCTCCAAAGAGTGCCTGCTTGCGAACTCGCATCAAGACCAACCCAATGACCGCTCCAAACAAGCTCACGCCAGTCATCGATTCAAACTGATTCTGGATCGCAAAGCGTTCCGCGATGATGCACCGCAGCGTAAACCCGCCCGCGTGCAACAACACCGCGAGAACCAGAGTGGTCGTCCCGATCCCCACCAGCGTCTTGCGACCTGTGCCAAACGCCAACAACAACGTAATCAACGACACCGCGTACAACCAATACCCCCATACAAACGCGTTCGCACGGTTGTAGATAATCTCTAATTGCCTCCGCCCCTGCGGATACGTGCTCGGGTTCACCACCGGCAACTCGGCGGAAAGTACGACGATTGCCGCATTCACCCGCGTGGCATCACGCGCACGCCACGCCGCACCAAGCTCCTTCGCCGCCACCCGCGCCTTGCTGTCTTCAGGCTTCTGCGACAAGTGCAGCCAAGGCTTCTCAAACCCGTCAGGCGACACCAGCAGCATGTTCTGCCTGGCGTCGATAAACAACCGCATCGCATGATCTGTCTTGTTAATCGCATCAATCCAAGGCAGCTCATCCATGTGCGCGTCATACACCGGGCGAATGTGCTTCTCAATCATCCGTGGCGTCAAGCGACCAATCTTCTTCCAACGCGTGATCAACTCCGCCGACGTTGCCTTGCCTGCATTGTCAGCCTTATCCGTTTCCGAACCCGCAAACTCTCGCTCCAAAATATCCACGCGCAGCGGCAGGTAATTCACGCCAATCAATGGCTTGTCAAAGTAATACCGTGGATCGATGATCACGTCGAGCAGTACAAATAGTGCGTCGTGCTTCGTCGCTTTGACCGAATCGCTTCCGTCTGCTTTGGGCGTATGTACAAAGCTTGTATACCCGCGCAGGTCTGTCATCTTGCTGACCATCTCCCGGCCAAGCGTGTCCATTACCTTCACACGCCCATTATGAAACACCGCAAGCCCACGTAGCGGATCAAGATCAACCTGATTCGAAAAGTCCACCTTCTCCGCCATCGTCGCAATCGTGTCCCCTTCACTCGATTCGCCAAACGGGTTCACCCGCGTGGCATCCGCGTCACTCCCCGATATGTCCTGCGTCGCGGGGTGCGCGTTGCCATCGGGCGCGGTTTGCGCACGAGCATCACTCGGCGTCAACACGCTTATCGCCAGCGCCGCCGCGATCGTCGCGAAGAATGTTTTGAACGGCTTCAACGTGACCTGCTTCATAGCGACATGCATCGTATTGACCTGCTTAAAAGCGTTTAGCTTCATCATGCCGAACCTCCCGCCGAACCGCCCGCAGCTTGCGCGCTGGCGCTGGTTGTTTCACCGCGTGCTACGGCCTCAACTCGAACCGGCCTCACGTACGTTCCCGCCAACACCTGCGCGCGAATCTTTGCCGACTCACGCTTCACCAGCAAAGGCTTCACATAAAAAGCCCACGGAATTCCAAGAGAAATCAGCATTGCGCCAAACGCAATCACGTGAATACCCGGGTTGTTTCCCACGCCCAGAATCGTGAACTTCGCGTGTGGCGCCTTCAACAACCCGCGGTCCACCATCGCCTGCGACTCATCCCACCCAACCCGATCCCACCCCGCCTGGCTTAATTTATACTGATGTGGCGATAACCCCGACATTAGCCGAAGTCCAAGATTCTCAACCCATGTCCGCTCAGGGCTCCAGTGGTACGGAGCCGTCAATGGCGTGTTCAACCGTGTCACATGCTCAAACTGATCAAAGCTCTTATCCGTCGGCGTGACTCGAATGATCGATTGATAATCTCTAGGCGCGCCGCGATGGTCATACGCCAACATCTGAAAGTCCACCAACTTCAACTCAAAGTTCGGGAACTGGTGCTGATGCCGCCCGAATGCAAGGCGCACCACCCGCGACCCAGGCAGCGTCACCGACCGCGACGTGCTCAGCCCATCGCCCATGTACTTGTTAAAGGGCAGCCACAACACACGCTTAAACTCTGCATCATCCGGCCCCGCAGGCCCACTCTCAACCCGCACCTCAACTGCCATCATCGCTTTGTCGTGCGTGCCCACAAACTGCTTCTCACGATCGCGACCAGCAACCTGCGTTGGCCGATCTACTCGTGCTGCCCGCGCGTACTTCTCGCCAACACGCAGGCCCAGCTTGATCTCTTGCTTTGAGCCCATCGTGCCTAATAGATCGTGCACCCATTCCCCAGGCAATCCCGCTTCATCCGCGTTGCCCGGTTCCAGCCCCGAATACGTCCGCACCGAGCCATCAGGAAGCCGAATGCTTGCTCTGGTAGTTCCAGCCCCGACGCCAGTCCCCTCGCTAACAGCAGGCTCATCGATATGCACCGCAAGATGATCCGTCTCGATCAGCGCAACCCGGATAGCCGGATCCGTCGGCCCACGCCGAGGCATGCCACTGGGCGCAACGTCATCGGGGTCGAGATCCTGATTAATCTGTGGGAACCGCGCATACACCCATCGATCAACGCGCTTTCCTTCAGGGTTCTTGATGCGAACAACCACCATCGCGCTGCTGCTATTCTCAAACCCCTTAGTAATAATCGGGAAAATCGGCGTGCTCGAAAGCTGCTGCACGTCAAAGGCATATCCACCAAAATCAAACGCCTCTCCCATCCGAATGGGAACGACCTTTCGCAGCGTTTCGCCGCCGGTCGTCGATGGAATCTCAACAATCAGCGCGTGCTTGGTCCCCTGTGGCACAACCGTCGTCACATCGCGCCAACGCTCTTCGCTCATGCCTAGGTTCACGCCCAGCGTGTACTCGATGGACAAAATCGGGTTGTTCTCACCATCCATCGTCGTCGCAACTCGATCTTTAGGCAGGAACGGCGCAAGCGTGAACACATATGCTGGCTTGCGATAATCCGATACGCCCGTCTTGTCCGCGACCCCGCTGTGCAAGTACACCAGCCGAAGTGGCCCCTCATCTTGCGTCGGCGGGATATCTGCCATTCGCGGATCGGTCAAAGGCACCCAATCCGTCTCCACCTTTGCGTACGCCGCGTACCCAACTATGCGGAACCGAAGATCCGGATCAACCGTTGATTGCTCCGGTGGCGGCTGGATCACATCCAGCGACAAATTTCGTGGGACTATCTTTCGACCTTCTTGATCCACCAGCCAAAGCCTCTCGCGACCGCTCTTCTCCCACGCCGTTTCCGTACCTAGTACACCGAGGTCGTAATCGTTGTACCGAGGCACGCCTTCCAAAGGCCTTTGTTCCCAGCCACGGTATTGATCCACATAGAGCGACACCGTCGTGTTGTCATAAAACACAAACTGATGTGAACCAACTGAAGGCATGCCACTTGTTGGGTTGACTTCTCCAGCGAGCAGCAGCGTGTCCCCTTCCTTCTTAAGCCCGTTGTAGTAAACACTTCCCAGCGCGATCGTCACGATGCCGCTGTGCACCGTGAGCACGCCGATGTTCTTGAAGTTGAACTCAATGCGTCGAACCGTTGCTGTCACCATGTTGACGACAAACAGCCCAAGCATGAGCGACATGGGCCACCACGCGTAATACTCAAGCTCCGACATCTCTATGCCAGGCAGTCTGCGAAGCGTCGTCGCAGCATACTTCTCGCAAAATTCCGCGAAGAAACGCACGCCATTCTGGTTTACCGGGTCATAAAGAAGCGATGGCCAGACATAATTCTGCCATGCAACTACAGCGAATGGAATCAATGCAATTGCGCCTAAGAACGTGACGACAAATCGTGCCCCACGTGGCGAACCTCGCAGCAGCCGTCGAACAAGCACAACAGGCAACCCTGCAAGCACAAGTACCGCGAGTACAAAGCTGAGTGCATAGACCACGTAGGTTGGAATGAGCGCGAGCATGCCGATAGGAATGCTCGCAGAGATGCCATACGCCGCAACCCCGGCGAGAAAGCAAATCGCAAGCGGAATTGATGAGAACGCGCGAAGCAATATCTTCGCGGGCAAGGCCCACTTTGGAAAGTTTGCGTTATCCCACGCCTTGCTGCGACGCCACTTCTCGCTCATGATCACTCATTTCAGATCAGGTATCCGAATCCTTGTTAAAACTCTGACATGCCTTTAGGTACTTTGTACTGTATTTGTGTCGTCTTTATACCGTTGTTGTGCCGGCATGTTTGATACATTCATCGTGCTGACTACCTAGTGCCCATAGCCCGTATATCAATTAACTGTACGTTAAAAACAATGAGTTAGATGCCGTTTACGTGTGCAAATTGGTAATTTTTCGCGTCTGACAAGAATTATTCCCGCGTAACAGAAGTTGGGGGACCGCGCTGAACGCGTTAAGCTCAACTCCGACGACCCCTGCCAATATGTTTCCCTCGGCGAAAATGTAAGAGTTTTCATCAAGCCCGAGCGCCCGGGCACCCAATGTGGTCATCATAGCAATAGCTTTCATTGGGTCCAGGCCATCACGCGACTGCAAGAGTCTTGCATCGTAGATCGGCGTGAGTACCGAAGTGGTGTTGTGCAATGAAGTTGTGGCGTCTTTGCTGCTTGCCGACACAGGTGCAAGGTTGATGATCGAGTCGGTGCCGAGCGCAACATCAATTCCTAAGGACATGATATCAAGATACTTATGTTGACCCATCAACGCAGGCGCGTTAAAGTATGCGCTCGCGCGCGGACAGTACACGAGCGTGATGTCAGGCCCGATTCCCGCGCGGGCGCGGTGCGCAAGTTGTTCCAGCACAACAAGATCGGCATCGCTCACGTCGTTGCAATGCACCAGCAGCCAGCGCACCGGGTTGGTGATGCGCACGTTGGCAATCGCCGCGGCAAAATGTGCTATCGGCGTAAGTACTTGTCCAAACTCGGCTTCCAGCCCATGTGACCAGATGCCAAGCTCTTCCAAAAGCACTCGGCAAGGCCCTTGGCACTGGGCTACAAATTGCCTTTCGTCAAGCGTTTCGGCAACGTGTGTGCACAGTGTAAGCCCATGCAAAGAAGCAATTTGCAACGCATGGGCAAGTGACGCTGGCCCGATAGTGTTGATCGCGTGTGGCGACAACCCCGCATGTGCCGCGTAACCAGACGTAAGGACTTCATTAACAGCAACTTGCATGCGGATTCGAGAGAAGTCTTCCGTTGCGCCGATGGCGAAGTATTCGAGGAAGCCCACACCACCAAGTCCTGATTCTGCAAGAGTTTGGATCGCGATTGCCGACGGCTTGCCCAGGACCGCGCCGCTGATGTCGCCAACCGCAACTACTCCACCAGCAAGGCTTTGCGCAATACCCAAGCGAACCGAATCGGCGATTGTGTTGGCGTCGATTGCGCGACGCTGGCGAACGAGCGAGATAAAGCTTTGGAAGACGTGTTGGTATCGCTCGTAAATTGTTTCTTCAGATAGACTTACGTCTGCTTCCGGGAATGGCGGCTGGTACCCGACATGTGTCAGATCAAGATGCGTGTGCGCGTTCACTATGCCTGGGATGATTGCCTGATCGCTGAACGTACACTTTAAGGCATCCTTAAATGCTTGATGGCCTTGGACTTGGGTAGGACTGCCCACAGCCAGCACGCGAAGCGATCGCATCGAAGGCACGTCCCAACCCAGCGTAACTTTAGTATCTGCATTGCTTTGCGCAGGGCCCACTTCAAGAAGTAAGCTGCCTGGTCGAAGCATTTTTTTCGCATCGCCAATTGTCGGCGCCGTAAGGCACACCACGCACGCTGCGGTCGGCAACGAATGGAACGGCAGCTCTGCAAGTGGCGAAGTGTGCTTGTCGTGCGTGTTCAACAGCAAAGGCTAGCCCGGCTTTTGGTTGAGTGTAGAAGGCGGCACGCGAATCAAGTCTATCGCGACGGCATTCATGCGAGGCGTAGGCACAGGTCGATAGAGACACTTGAATAACGCACGGCGTGTGGCGAGCGCATCGCGCTACACTGGGCACAGAAGGCTAGAAGCTTCGGTATCGGCAGTGATACGTAACTGTTAGCATCGAACGAAAGTAATTGGCCCGGCTTAGGATGAGCTGCGGCTTAAGCACGATGATTTGGGTGAACAATCGCATCGACGGTAAGGAGCAGGATATGGCAACGGCTCAGCACGCGCGGTCCAACAGCGCAGGTATGACATATATGACAGCACGAAACGGCAAGGCGACGATCCTCGGCATGATGGCGGCGATCGTGATGTTGAGCGGCTTGCTGGGCGGGTGCGTGGGTCAGGGGAACTACGACAACCTGTACACGATGAACCGCCGTCTTCAGGAGCGTAACAGCGAGCTTGAGCGTGAACGCGACGAGTCTCGCGCTTCGCTCTCGATGCTGCAGAGCCGTTCGGGTACGGGTGAGGGCGCGTTGTCGGAATTGCAGAGGAGGTTGCTCGAAGCCGAGCGGCAGCGAGATCAGGCGATGCGCGATTTCGCTGATCTTCAGAACAAGCTTGCAGGGTTGCAGTTTGGACCGGTCGATGCGGACACAGACGAATTGCTGCGCAGGCTTGCCAACGAGTATCCGGATCTGATCAAGTATGACTCTGCGCGAGGAATGCTGCGGTTTGCCAGCGATTTGACATTTGACTCGGGCTCCGCAGTGGTGCGAAATGATGCCAAACCAGCGATTCAGGCGCTCGCGCGGATTTTGAACACTGCTTCGGCGTCAACGTATGAAGTAGTCTTTGAAGGGCACACCGATAGCCAGCGTATCAGCAAGGAAAGCACGCGTCGCTTGCACCCGACCAACCGATACCTGTCGGTGCACCGCTCGATTGCAGTGATTGATGAATTAATTGGCCAGAACGTCAACCCAGGACGCATGATGGCGGCGGGTTGGGGTGAGTTCCGCCCTACGGTTGCGAATAACCCAGGTGGGAACACGGCTCAGAATCGCCGGGTTGAGATCTTCCTCGCCAAGTCGTCGCACAGCGCGGATGCGGCGGAGTTTGTAGCACCGACTGATGGTGCGAGTGGGAACTTGAAAAACACGATGAGGAGCCCGGATCGTCAGTCGCCGCCCCCCAGACCAGTTGATGTGACGAAGTAAGAAGAAGTGGCATAGTGGCATAATGGCATAGTGGCATAGTGGCATAGTGAAATGCAGCAACACGAGCTCTTTTCGAAGAGCTCGTTTTTTATTTAGAGATTCGGAAGGCAAAAAATCAAACACAAGAGGCACAGAGGCACAGAGGCACAGAGGCACAGAGGCACAGAGGCACAGAGGCACAGAGGCACAGAGGCACAGAGGCA
>JBBRGG010000036.1:0-19249 GCA_038240875.1 Phycisphaerales bacterium
GACGATGCGGCCCCGGTCGAGCCTGAATAAATGGGTGAGCAGAATAGAATGTGAGAGCCTGCGCCGTCTCATATGGCTTACTTCACAAGGCGAAGGCACAGAGGATAGCGGTAATACTCGCCTTTGCCCGCTGCCAGAGCAGCCAAGATCGACAACACTAAACCAAACACCCAAACCATGATGTTGCCGACGCCACACAAAAAGAACAACGCGATTCCACTGACGAAGTGGTAGATGATAAGGCTAATGTGGAAATTCAGCGTTTCCTTCGCCTGATCCGCAAGGTAGGGCGAAGTGTCTTTCTTGACAAGCCACACCACCAAAGGCATAATCAAAAGGTGGATGATACCGGACAAATGCGTGAGCGTTGCTAGCGTGATGTCATCCTTCGGGATGCCGCCGGGTCCAACTGCATTTGGCCCCGCAACCCCCGGCCCATCCATCGCCGGCTCAGACATCGCAACGCCTTGAACGCCATTAATTGGCGGTACGTTCGAATTTCCTATCTCTGGCTGCGTGTTCTCGCTCATTGCAATACCCCTGTGTGCAGCTGGCTTATCCAAGTCTCACTGCTACGCCAACCTACCACAAATACTCCTACATGTTAACCATTGGGGATTATCAACCCACCCTTTTGCAAGCTCCTTATCCCCACTCGCCCGGTTCGTTTTCGTGGTACTCTTTCCCGTGCACATCGTTCATTACATCAAATGGCTTCGACTACGCGACGGCGGCGTAGTGCGCGCTGTCATTGACATCGCTGCCTTGCTCGCGGCTCGCGACAAACAAAGCACGCACGTCACGATCGTCACCACCGATGACGCCGACGCGCACGCAGTGCCGCAGTTGCTAACCCACTTGCCAAACCAGTTACCCAACCTCACGCTTCTCAAGCTCAACCTTGTTGACCCTATTGCCAAGATCAAGGGGCGGTCGGTGCGCGACGCCACCGGCGACACCCCGACGCAAATCCTCGACGCCACTTCTCGCGCCAGTTTTCGCACGCTCCTGCAAGGCGGGCCAAAATTAACCGGCTCAATCCAAGGCGGGCCAGTCCTGCCTCGCGCCGACGTCCTTCATCTTCATGGCATATGGACCACTTCCAATTGGCAAGCCGCCGCAATCGCCCGATCTCTTTGCGTGCCTTATGTAGTTTCATCTCATGGCATGCTCGACCGCTGGTGCATGACCCAGGGCTCCGCCAAAAAAATGGTACATCTCGCGCTGGCGAGTGGCAAGGGCTTGCGTGCCGCCCGCGCGATTCACTGCACGGCTCGCGCCGAAGCGGAGCAAGCACACGCCGCAGTCAAAGGCATCACGACTCGAGTCGTCGAACTCCCCTTTGACGCCACACCATTTGCTCCACATGCGACACGAAAGGCAGCCATCCTCACGGCTCGCGCCGCATTTCCCGAGCTGTACGCCAAGGCCGCTGGTGCGCCAATTATCCTCTTCATGTCGCGCTTGCACGCAAAGAAAGGCGTGCTTCCCCTCATCCAAGCCTGGAAGGAACTGGCATCGTGCAGCACGCTCAAGCCGCTGCCAATGCTCGCGCTTGCCGGGCCCTTTGACCCACCGAGCTATGAATCGATTATACGCGACGCGGTCAAGACTTCACCACTTCGAGATCGCATTGCCCTTTTGGGGAGCATCCAAGGCGACGCCAAGCTTGCCCTGTTGCAAGCGGCTGACTTATTCATTCTTCCAACTAGCCAAGAGAATTTCGGATACGCTATCCTTGAATCGCTCGCGTCAGGAACCCCTGTTGTAACAACCAAGGGAGTAGATATTTGGCAAGAACTTGAGCAATCAGGCGGGTGCGTGATCGTTGAGCCAGCGCCCGCCAACATTGCGGCGACGGTGGCGAAGCTGCTTACAGATGTTGGCGATCACGAGGGTGGATTGCGTTTGATGGGTTTGCGTGGAAAGGCGTGGGCAAACGCGTACTCGAATCCGGAAAAACTCGCAATGCGGTATCAGCAGATGTACACCGGTATCGGACATAATGGAGATATGTGATTGGTAGGTGAAAGCGTGAAGTATCCCGGCAATGAGGCAGGATGTAGGAAGGGGAATTGATTTAGTTCGAGGCTGAATTGTTTTTGGAAAATGCGGAATATTCCACGCATTGAGTGAGAAAATAACGCCAGTGAATCCGGTTTGTTCCATGATGGCCTGCGCGTTTGCTATAGTTTTGGTAGAAATACTTTGTTTTACGGGCTTTCGCTTTGAATGTTTGCCATCGATTGAGTGTGCGATGGCTTTATTGATTTGATTAAGTCGAGGTTCAACTCGTGGGGATTCATTAGGGGTTATGGCTGTGACGGAAGCTGTAGAATTAGCGAGCGTTCAATCGCCACACGTACCGATTCAATCGGGATCTGGTGGTAAGTTGCGCGTGCTTTTTTGCTGGGCTCATATTTCTGGATACATGGCGTCGTGCTGGCGTCGGATGGCTTCAGACCCGACAATTGACCTCCATGTTATCGCGCTAATTCCAGGCGCGAGCGCCAATGTTGCTTTCAACGACACCGTGATGGCGGAGATTCCGAGCACGTTGATACCCGATGAAAAGCTCCCAGGTTCTACAAAGGTGCGAGAGATTGCCCTCGCCCACAAGCCCGATGTAATCGTGCTCTGTGGCTGGCATCTGCCCGAGTTCGTCAACCTCGCCAATCAACGCGCATTTGCCGACGCCAAGTTCATCATGGGGATGGACACGCCTTGGAATGCGAGCATTCGCCAGCGCTATGGCAGATTTGCACGTCGTTCGTACTTTCGCCGAATTGATCACGTTTTTTGCACTGGCGAACGCTCTTGGCAACTCGCGCGGGCGCTGGGCTTTCCGGAAGAGAAAATCAGCCGTGGCGTGTATGGGATCGATTATGCACACTTTGAACCGTTGTGCGAACGGCGTGCCACGCAGCCGGGTGGGTGGCCACATCGCTGGTTGTATATCGGGCGATACACCGAAGAAAAAGCCATCGATGTGCTCGTAGATTCCTATCGCGAGTACCGCGCCCTCATCGGTACACCCTGGCCCATGTCGACAATGGGCGCAGGGCCTGATGCCAAATATTTCCATGGCGTAGAAGGCATCGAGAACCTAGGGTTTGTGCAGCCTAAGGATCAGCCAACGCAGCTCTTGCGCGCGGGCGCGTTCGTGCTTGCGAGCCGATTTGATCCCTGGCCTTTGGTCGTGGTTGAGTCGTGCGCTGCGGGGTTGCCGGTGGTGTGCACGAATGCATGCGGATCATCGGTCGAGCTTGTAAGGTCTTTCTTCAATGGCCGAACTGTGGCGACAGAGAATCCGCGGGCATTGGCC
This sequence comes from Phycisphaerales bacterium, assembly GCA_038240875.1. Classification (GTDB taxonomy): domain Bacteria; phylum Planctomycetota; class Phycisphaerae; order Phycisphaerales; family UBA1924; genus JBBRGG01. Next base: position 3,326 of record JBBRGG010000036.1, read on the forward strand.
GAGGGCATGGCGTGGTTGCATGAGGCAGCGATGCAAGACCCAGGGCTTTTGGCTGAAATGGGCCGTCGCAGCCGCATGTTCGCGTCGGCGTACTCGACCGATGCGTGGCATGCTCGGTGGACCGGCACCATGCGGGAACTGGTCGCGGCTCGCGCAACAATTACGTAAGGATCGCGTGGCGGCGTATGCATTAGCACACCGTAGCTTTGAATTCAGACCGACTTGGACGAAGGTTCTTCGTAGAATTCTTGGTGTTCATCTTGTGCGGCCGGAATGTTACCGGTGTGGATCTGCCAGCGAACACCTTCGAGGATTCGTGACGCCATCGCGGCGAAGATCATGAAGATGACGACCATCACCGAAACGCGTGCGATGACGTATCCCTCGAAGAACGCGCCGACGGCAAATGCGACGAAGATGCCACAGCACAAGTCGCACAACTTCGAGAAGTGTTTCTCGAGGATGGGTTTGGCTTTGAGCAGGCGAATGCAATAGATGAACGAAGTCCCCACGGCACTTATGAGCAGCAAGAACGAGAGCGCTCCATAAGAGGCTGCTGCATAGAGGTACGAATTCTCGCTGTTGCCAGAGTTGGCCGTGCCCGCACCCAGCACGGGGTTGTTGATTGCGACTTGAAGCATGTTGGACCATGCCACCGATCGCGTGTCTTCGGTGCTGGAGAGGCGATCTAGGCCTAGGTTGATCCCCAGATTTTGGAGGATGGTGGCGAACGCGTAGGCAGCAATGCCCGCGAGTGGAAGCAAAAGGATGGCTCGACCGACGCGAGAATAGAGCACGAACATTGCGCCAGTGACGAACATCAGTGAACCGGTACGCGAGCCCGTCCAGCCAAGCATGACAATGGAAACGGCACCCATCACCATCCAGAGCGGTTTAAAGCGCAGGTGGTTCTCGTTGAGCCACAACCAAAGAGTGATGATGCACGTCATCGCCATGAGCGCACCGGCGTGCTGCGGATTGCCCGTCAAGCCGATGAAGCGATATTGATTTCCAAGCGTGATTGAGTTGGGGTTGATGCCGACCTGAATTAGCGTGCAGATCATCCAGATCAGCATCGTGAACATGAACGTGCGCAGCACCCAATACCAATCATCGAGCGTGGTCATGATTGCCGGAAGGACCACCGCGAGTGACCCAAGTGTCAACACGGCGTGCACCGTTGAGATAATTCCTTCGCTTGCACCTAAGTGGTAAATATTGGCTACGCCATTGAAAAGACCCATTAATGTGAAAAGCAGCGCTGGTAGGGCAATCGAGCGTATGTTCAGCCGACCCGCGTGAATGAGGCCCGCGAGGAACAGCAGACCGCCGCAGGCGATATACGCCTCGGTTCGAAGGCTCTGGAGTGGAGCGAGCCAAGTCACGGAAACGCGGCCAAACCTAGTTTCGGTTTCGCCGATCGATCCAAGCGAACCCATGAAGATCAGCCCCGCCAACGGGATCACCGCGTACTTTAAGTCTTTGACGAGCAACAGGACGATCGCCGCGCCAATTGCGGCAGCGATTCCTGTCTCGATGCTCACGATTCTTGCGAAGTCAAAGTTCATAGGAGTACAGACGAAACTGGAAAGGTGCGATTGTTCGAGACTGGGTGATTAAACGCCGCGGATTGCAATTGAGTCGTTCACGTTTGATACTGGTGCGGGTGCGGGCGGAGGTGGTGCGGGTGCGGGCGGAGGTGGGGGGGTGGGGGACGAAGTATGAGCAATGGAAGACAAAGAGGCAACTTTTCAATCGATAGCTTCTTTGGCCTGTTCAAACCTGATCGTTGCGGCTTGAGTTGGCGATCTCCAATTGGCTGCTTATATGAGGCTGTTTGAATCCACCCATTTGTATCGGTGCTTTCGACGCGGTCACATCGTGAGAGTATTCCAAGTTGAGCCACAAACATATTAGTTGTCGGTTCCGTGAGGCGCCTTCATAAGCCGTCTATGCAGCCTGTACTGTGTATGCCCCCCAAAGGATCGTGCGAATCCTTCATGAACGTCAGAAGCAATCAAAGCCTAAGCCGTTACCAAACGATATCCTTGCACTTGCATGAGTGTATCTGTGTCGCAGTAAGAAGTGGTCTATTCTCGCATCGGGACATTTGCTTGCAGGTGGAGCTCGACTTTGGGTCATAGATCTCGCGCACGCGTCACAGACGAATACTCTTGCCTAGGCTGTAGATAGTTCGCAGGTGGCGTGGAGCACATGCCGTGGTGAACTTCGGGCTCTTCCGCTTGATTTTCTCGTGGTCGGAAGCCGATGTACTAAGCGATGGTGTGCGATTCGAGTTCGCCATCCTAACTCCTAGATGCGGGTACGTGCGGAACCCACCACACATCGACGGCCTGGCATGAAGCCTGAGCGTCGCAAGGGGATCGACGATGCGCACTACTACGTCCACCACTCTTCAATCAAGGCGTACCAACTCCAAGCGTACGAGTCGCACGGCGGTCGCGTTGACGGCGATTGCGGTTTCGCTCGCCGCGGGCTGGCCGATGACGTTGTTCGCCGACGCCCCGGCACCACCTCCGACGCCACCAGTCGAAGAAACTCGCACGACGCAACCATTCCGGTTGTTCTGGGGAGTTGAGACCAACCACGACGACTACCGCTGGCGTAACGCGCGCTGGGCCGAGAGCATCGATGTAGGCACGACGGCGGTGTCGTACGACTTTGTACTCTTCTATCAACGCTATTTGGGCATTGAGCCTCGAGCTGGCTATCACGTGACGATGGCTCCTGGCTACATGGATGCGCACAGGGCCGCGCTCGCCGTACAAATCGCGCGATGGATTCCCGATCCGAACTTTGATGGGTTTGTCTGCATCGAATGGGAATATGCCCCCTTCGGCTGGCTTGGGCGTTCTGAAAACCCTCAGCCCAATGACCCACTTGCCGTGGATCGCGACTATGGCGATGACTGGTACGAGTACATGCAGCTAAGCCGTCCGACGGAGTTGATCGGGCTCTCGGGTCAAGCGCTCGAAGATTACTTGAAGCAAACGCACGATGCGGCGGCTCGCAACTGGTTTGAAGTGACTCAAGGGGAGTTTCGTCGTTTGCGCCCGCTCGCGAAGCTGGGATGGTACAACCAGCCAAACCGGACGTACTTGGATTACTACTGGCCCGGCCCCACGCCAATGAAGACCTTTAACGATTCGACGCCTTGGCTTTGGGATCAGGTTGACGTGCTTTTCCCGGATATTTACGCGGTTCGTTACACATTGCCGAGTAACGATCAAACACCGACAGACTCGACGCAAAATCGCCCGCAAGAGAACGATCGGTACATCCGCTCGAATATACGCGAGTGCAAGCGTCTTGCTCCAGGCAAGCCGATCATCCCGATAGTCCATGCCCTGTACGTGAACAATATTAATTACGATGGCCAGTTCATGAACCCTATGAACTTGGCGCAGACGATCAACATTCCGCATGAAGAAGGCGCGCTGGGGATTATTTTGTGGGACGCGATGGAAAGCCAACAGGAAGCCGACGCGCTCGAAGGCTATCTTCAGTCGTCGTTCCTGCCCTTCATCTCGCCTTTGATCGTCAACCCTATTCGCCGCGCCGACACACAGCCGGGTGCGGACACGGGTGGTGCGCAGAACGGTGGCTCGGGAAGTGGTGAGGCTGGAAGCGGTGCAGGCGCTTCGCCCTCGAATCCTTCGGACCCATCGGATAGTTCCGCTGGTGGCGGTTCGCCGCAAGGCCCCCCGACCAACAACTCCTCACCCACGCCAGATACGACTCCGCCAGCGCCCCCGGCTCCGCCACCTGTTGTTCCGCCTTTGCCACAGTTTGGTGGCGTGTCTAATCCCTCGTCCACGCCTCCTGCGGATCTACCTACGAACTCAAACGGGTCCTCTGGCTCGTCGGGTGCTCCATCTTCGAACATGCCAAGCGGGAACGATGGGTCATCGTCGAATGCGGGTTCTTCTGGTTCTGGCTCTTTTGGTTCGGGCTCTTCTGGTTCGAGCTCTTCTGGCAATTCATCGGCGGGCAGCGGCTCGGGTGGAGTTTCCGGTGGTGGGTCATCGAGCGGTTCGGGCGGTTCGTCTGGCGATTCTGGCGAATCGGGCGGTTCTTCTAACTCAGGTGGCCCCAATTCCAACAACTCTGTTGTTGTCGTAGTTCCCGACGCAGTTCCTCCTGCTCCGCCACAGAGCAACACTCGTCGCATCGGCGGCGCGTTCAGGCCTTCGGTACCGCCGATGGTGGTGACCGGGAACGGCTCACGCTCTTCTTGGGCGCGAGCAGCGGCACGCGGCGCCTCTAACCAGTCAAGCAACAACGAGCAAACATCATCACGTTCGTCTTCGAGCTCATCTTCAAGCCCGAGTGCTGGTGCGGGCAACCCGCGCACGGATCGAACCGCGATCATGAACGCGATGCGGCGTTCCAATGCGGGTGTACCCAGAAGCACGCAGGCTTCAACCATCTCACGCGTTGTAAACCGAGGCAGCCAGACCGCTGCTGCACAACGTGCCGCCCAGCAAGCCGCTGCAGCACGCCAATCGGCTCAGCAAGCAAGACAATCTTCGCAGCAAGCCTCAGAAAACCCCTGATGATTCAGAATCATGATGCTGGCCGATGAATCAGGTTGATGCCGAGCCTGCGCTAGTTCTTGCGCGACGGTTTCAGTGTGAAATATAGGATTGTTCCCGCCCTCGTGTCAGACATGAGGGCGTTTACATTTTACACGTGTTAAGGCGCACGCGATGCCTGCAAGTTGTTTGAACGTTGGTTGAAATATGCAGCAGTCCTGCACGACAATCGACACACGCGTGTATGCATAAATGAATCTTTATACTTTTACTTTCGAGTAATGTTACTATAACACGTTTCATTAGAACAACGATGCGACCGCGCGACTTGCAAGATCGCTGAAAGCATCAAGCGGAGCGCGTGCAGCATGTCAACGGTCAAAATGGAAATTCGTTCAATCGCTTGTGATCTCAAGAACGCCTTTGGATGGCTGCATACTGCGGCAATGGCAATAAAAATAGCAATGATGCTTGCGATGTGCGTGGCTCATGCAGGCTGCGAGAAAAAGGACCAAGGCCAAGCTGCGAGTGACGCTCCGCCACCCAATGTTGAATACATCACGGTGATGCCGTCAACGATTCCGATCCAGTACGAGTTTGTTGGCATGACCGAGCCGTCGAAAGTCATCGAGATACGCGCGCGAGTTTCGGGGTTCTTGATTGCGCGCGGCTTTGAAGAAGGCAAGAGCATCGTGGCTGGCGATCCGCTCTTCCAGATCGATCCAAGGCCTTACGAAGCGAACCTTGAAATCGTGCGATCAAGGCAGGATCAAGCCAAGTCACGGCTACTTCTTGCGCAGCTCGAAGCAGATCGTTTCGCAGAAGCCGCCGCCAAGGGAGCAGCAGCCCAGCGCGAGCTGGATCGAACCCAAACCGAACTTGCCGAAGCGAAATCAAGCGTGCGCCTCGCCGATGCCAACGTTGCCAAAGCCGAACTTGATCTGTCGTACACCGAGATCAAGTCGCCCGTCACCGGCGTTATCGGTCGAACGCTGCAAGACGAAGGTTCATATCTCGACGCAGGCCCGCAAAGCCTGCTTGCCGAGGCTATGCAGATCGATCCGATTTATGTTGTGTTCGCGATCTCCGAGCGAGATTGGCTCAAATGGCGCGATGACGTCGCGTCGGGCACGATTTTGGGCGATAAGGACAATCCGCCGGTGAAGGTCAAGCTGCTCGATGGCACTACATATTCCGAGACCGGCAGGATGACGTTCTTTGATACGCGTGTTGATTCACGCACAGGAGCAGCGAGCGCGCGAGCAAGCTTTGCCAACCCCAAGGGTGAACTTAAGCCGGGTCAATTTGTCAAAGTGCAAATCGTTGGATGGCAACGCCCAAACTCAATTGTCATTCCCGTACGCGCGGTGCTTCAAAACCCGATGGGCTCGATCGTCATGATCGTTGATGCGTCGAACATCGTGCAGACTCGCCCCGTCACGCTCGGGCAATGGCATGGCGATGGTTGGCTGATTCTCAATGGCTTGAAGGCTGGCGATCGCGTTGTCACCGATGGGTTCATGCACGCACAGCCTGGGATGAAGGTCGCGTTAACGCCGGCGACGGCCTTGGAAACTACGCAAGTCGAAAGCACACGTACAAAAAGCACGCCAGTCAAAGGGAGCTCCAAGTGAGTTCCAAGTTTTTCATTGATCGCCCGGTCTTCTCCATTGTCATCAGCATCCTCATCATCCTTGGCGGGCTTGTCAGCATCGTGAGCCTTCCCATCGCGCGATTCCCCGAGATCGTGCCACCCAGCGTACAAGTCCGCGCGACGTTTCCTGGTGCCGACGCTGAGACGGTTGCACAAGCGGTTGCAGGACCGATCGAACAACAACTGAGCGGCGCAAAGAAGCTCATCTACTTTTCCTCACAGTCCGCCAACGATGGCTCAACAAAGCTGACCGCGACCTTTGATATCGGCACCGATCAAGATATCGCTGCGGTCGATGTGCAAAATCGCTTGTCCATCGCTTCACCTCGCCTGCCTCAGGATGTAGTAAGGCAAGGTATACTCGTGAGCAAAACCAGCACCAACCTGGTGTGTGTGATTGCGCTCCAGAGCAAAGATCGCTCGCAAGACGATGTGGCACTTTCAAACTTCGCCACCATCAACGTTATCGACGCGCTCAAGCGCGTGCCCGGCGCGGGCGATGTGCAGGTCTTTGGTGCCAAGGATTATGCGATGCGGATCTGGGTTGATCCCGATCGGTTGACGCAGCGCAACCTGACTGTCGGCGATATCGCCGCAGCGGTCCGCGAACAAAACGCAATCTTCGCCGCAGGACGAATCGGCCAACGACCCAACGAAGGCGGGACCGAACTAACGATCCCCGTGCTCACCAAAGGCCGCCTCAGCGAGCCCGCCGAGTTTGAGAACATCATCATCCGCGCTAACCCGGATGGCACGATTCTGCGCCTAAAAGACGTCGCTCGTGTTGGGCTGGGCTCGCAGTCGTACGACCTCTTTGGTCGCCTCGATGGCAAGCCTACCACGCTTATTTTGGTCTATCTCCAGAGTGGCGCGAACGCTATTGATCTTTTCGCCAACATCAAAAAAACGATGGACGAACTCAAGCCCGGCTTTCCCGAGGGCGTCGAATGGAGCATTCCCTACGAAACCGTTTCCTTCATCACGGTCTCAATCGAAGAAGTAATCATCACACTTATCGAAGCGATCGTCCTCGTTCTCATCGTTGTCTTCTTCTTCCTGCAGAATTGGCGAGCAACGCTCATCCCGCTGCTCGCGGTCCCGGTCTCGATCATTGGCACCTTCGCGGGTATGCTCGCGCTTGGCTTTTCCATCAACACGTTGACACTCTTCGGCCTTGTTCTCGCCATCGGCATCGTCGTTGATGACGCAATCGTCGTGGTTGAAAACGTTGAGCGCATCATGCACGACGAGCACCTCTCGCCACGCGATGCCACGATCAAGGCGATGTCGCAGGTCACTGGCCCGGTTATCGCCATCGTGCTCGTGCTCTCGGCGGTCTTCCTGCCTGTTGCATTCCTGGGTGGGCTTACAGGCGAGCTCTATCGCCAGTTCGCGGTCACGATTGCGGTCTCGGTCGCGATCTCGGGGCTGGTCGCGTTGACTCTTTCGCCAGCGCTGTGCCGACTGCTGCTCAAGTCGCCACACGATCACACGCCTTCCAAAGCTTCCAAGCTCATCAACAAGATCCTCTTTGGCTGGTTCAACTGGACGTTTGATCGGCTCACGCGTGGCTACACCAGCGTGGTACGCGTCGCAATTCGCGGCGCACTGATCACCGTCCTTCTCTTTGGCGGGCTCTGCTACATCACCTTCGATCTCTTCAAGCGCGTGCCAGGCGGGTTTATTCCCGACGAAGACCAGGGGTACGTCATTGCCGCCACATATCTGCCTGATGGAGCGAGCCTTGATCGCACAGACGCTGTTGTGCTCGATGTCGAGGCACACTTTCTCGCGGACCCAGCCGTGGCGAACACGGTGTCGCTAGGCGGGCTTGATCTCTTTTCGGGCTCTGTCAACAGCACGTCCGCCGCAGTAACGTTCGCGCGATTGAAGCCTTGGAGCGAGCGTGGTGGCGCGGGGTTGCACGCGCGCGACGTCATCGGGCGAGCGTGGGGCGCGTTTAGCCCGCGTTCCGATTCGATGATTATCACGGTGAACCCGCCTTCGATCCAAGGCTTGGGCCAGCGTGCGGGCTTTGAGATGCAGTTGCAAGCTCGTAGCGGGCAAGACGTGCGCGAGCTTGCGCGCGTAGCCGATGCGTTCATTGCCCAGGCCAACAAGCGGCCTGAGATGGCGGAGCTAACTTCAACGCTGCGCGTCACACAGCCACAGTTGTATGTCAATCTTGATCGTGATCGTGCCAAGGCCGCGGGCGTTCCGATTGATCGCGTCTTTGAAGCTCTTCAAGCGAACCTGGGCCAGTTGTATGTGAATGACTTTGATAAATCTGGCCGTGTGTGGCGTGTGCAGATCCAAGCCGAGCCCAACTTTCGCAAGACCCCGCAAGACGTTGGCAACATCCACGTACGCAACAACACCGGCGATATGATCATGCTTTCAGGGCTGCTCGATGTAAAGAATCAGGCCGGTCCCAACGTCGTCTCACATTTCAATGGCTTTCCCAGCGCGCAGATCACTGGTGCACCCAAGCCCGGCTATTCAACAGGCCAAGCGATGGAAGCAATCGTTGAATTGTCCAAAACGTTGCCGCCGGGCTATGGCTTTGAATGGTCTGGCGCTTCGTATCAAGAAGTCAAAGCTGGAAACGCGGCCCCGATGGTCATCGCGTTTGGCTTGTTAGTGGTTTTCTTGGTGTTGGCTGCCCAGTACGAGAGCTTCACGCTACCTGTGGCGGTTTTGCTCGCGGTGCCTTTAGGGATCTTGGGCGCGTTGATCGCGGTCAAGTTTCGCGGGCTTGATCGAGACATCTACTTTCAGGTTGGCTTGCTCACGTTAATTGGCCTCTCGGCAAAGAACGCGATTCTTATCGTTGAGTTTTCTGCCCAGTTGCACAAAGAAGGCAAGCCCTTGCGCGAAGCGGCGATCGAAGCCGCGAGGCTTCGCTTGCGACCGATCCTAATGACGAGCCTTGCGTTCATCCTGGGCGTATTGCCTTTGGTGATTGCAAAGGGCGCAGGAGCCGCAGGCCGAAACTCCATCGGTACCGGGATCATGGGCGGCATGATCGCGGCCACAGTGCTGGCGATCTTCTTCGTGCCGGTCTTCTATGTGCTCGTTCAATGGGTGAGTGAGCGATTCACCGGTCCGCCTCAGCCAATTTCACCCGACCAAGCAGGGCTCCAATCGACAGCGGCCAAGCCAACCCTCGCGACAAACGCAGATCAACACGAGTAAATGGCGTGTTTGTTAAGGAAACGCTAAGACTATTTAGATTGCGCTAGCAATATGTAGATTCTGCTAATGATACAAGTGGCAATCGAGAGATCTTAATAATTTGCATAGGCTTTGGCCCCAACAAGGAGCCCCAGTATGGCCAGCGCCTGGTGTAAAGCCGCATCGCATCGCGGATTCACTCTCATCGAACTGCTCGTCGTCATCGCAATCATCGCGCTGCTGATTGGCATCTTGCTACCTTCACTTGGCGGCGCGCGCGAGCTTGCTCGTCAAACTCGCTGCGCTTCAAACCTGCGCCAGATGGGCATCGGCGCGACGACGTACGCCGCCGACAGCCGTGGCTTTTATTCCTCGGGCCGATTCGACAACCGTAACAACAGCGGCCCCGGCCCCATCAATGAACGCGGCTGGCTCGCCGACCAAGTCAATGGCGGGTACACCGTCCCCGGCCAACTCCTTTGTTCAACAAGCCCCGGCCAATTTACCCAATCCATGCGCATGGCTCGCCTTTCGGACCGCCCCGCACGATCATATTCCCTGGCCGAACGCGACGAACTCGTTCGCCAAGGCTTTAACACCAATTACACCATGTCTTGGTACATGGCGTACACCGGCTTCAAAAATCCTGCCGACGACAACAACGATCCGCAGCGCAATCAGTGGGCCATCGGCCCACTCAATGAAAGCCGAATCACTGGGACCAGCCCGAATTACGTACCCCTCTTCGCCGATGGCCGCGTCGAAGACAGCCCCGCTGGCGGCATCGCCACCGAACTTGTTGATGGCAAAAACCTTCGTTACGTCAAGGACCTCACCGACGGGCCCGTTGGCCAAGTCGCTGACGGTACCTGGGGTCGCCAGAAGTATTCTGACTTTGGTCCAGGCCACGGCAAAGCACCCGGCGGCAAGGTTAACAACTCTGCGGGAGGTTCGGCGAATCGCAAAGAACATGACAAGTACTACGGCAACTTTCTTTTCGCCGACGGCCATGTTGAAACAATCGCCGACTCCAATCGTGATGGCGAATACGGCTGGCTCTCAGGTAGCTCGCCCGCTGCCGACGCCGCCTACGACGACGACATCGAAGGCAAGGTCTTTGGTGGACTTTTGAGCAGTGGCCGCTTCTGGCGACCAGCACCCTGATTTGCTTTCATATTAGAACTACCATAATACTAAAACATAGCTAATATAATACTAACGTTCATATTAATATTCATTACATCGAGTGTGGAGAGACACTCGATGTAACAAACTCAACTGCACGTGCAATTGAGAATCAGCCTCTGTGTTCATATCTGTTCGTATGCACACCGATGTTTTTCAGGAGAGAGATCATGCCTGCTTCCCACCATATTCGTCTTGCCAGCCTTTGTGCTGGCATCTGCGTCGCCGCAACCCTCGCCAACGCGCAAGTCGTTATTAACGAGGTGTATTCCAATCCGCCCGGCAGCGGCTCCGTCGATGATCGCTGGGAATACGTCGAGATATACGGCCCCGCTGGCATGAACCTCACCGGCTGGGCCATAAGCGTTAATTCTGGTGGCCAGGATCCCGACGGCAACAACATTCCCGGTCCCCTCGCCACCGGCACCTCTGGTGAAGAACTGTCCGAGATCGACGAAGCCTGGTCACTTGATGGCCTCACCATCGGCGCTAACGGCTTGCTCTGCCTTTACAACAGCGCGGGCTCCAGCCTCCAGCTTGCGCAGTTCAACGCCCAAACCACCCGCCGTACCTTCGCCGCTTCGCACATTCCAACCACCGACACCGCAGGCCGAATCATCAACGATGGCTCAGTCACCTACTCTCTTGTTCGTCGTCGCCCCTTCCACGCCCTCAACACCGCTGGCGTCTCTCTTTACGACGGCCAGCTCGCCACCTCACTCCCCGTCGGCGTCAACTTCCCCTCCACCGTTCGCTACTCCTTCCGTAAAGACGCGGGCATCGACGTAAACTTTGACGGCCGCTTCGACCTCAATGGCATCGGCTTCTTCGTTGATTCAGGCATCCCATTCCCCGCGGAAACGCCACTGAACAGCGAAGCCGGCATTGCCCCAGACCCAATCGCCACTGTCGAACCTCTTCAGGTCGTTGACGACCTCGCCGTCTCGCACTTGGGCGGCAAGGAATACACCCGCAGCCAGCAGCAGGAAATCTCCGAGACCCCAAGCTTCAACCCCGACGCCCTTTCCCGCATCTTTTACTTCGGGTCTAACCCCGCGCGAGGCTCCATCTTCTCCGCAGGCGTCATGATCCCCACCCGCACCGCCGACGAAGAATTCATCTATGGCGACATCGGCTCGGTCGCCAACAACGACTACTCCGACCCTTCCATTTCTCCTGTTCCTCCCGCGCCACCCAAAGGCCCAACCGATCAGAACGGCCCAACCTACAACGCCGCAGGAGTCCTTGATCCCCAAGGAACCTTCCTCTTAAACGACATCAACGTCACTGCATTCAACGTCACGCCAGGCAACTTCAACGACGTTAACTCCAGCGGTCAGGGAGGTATCAACATCACCCAGTTCCGCTTCCTTGGTGGCGACTTCAACTTCGATGGCGTAGTCAACTGCGACGACAAGGCTCTTATCGAGATCGCTTCCTCCGAATCCTGGTCGCTTGACATGACCGAAACCAAGGTTCGTGAAAACGGCACCGTTGCTACCGCCGACGACGTGCAATACTCCGGCTTTCGTTTCCAAGGCCGCGAATTCAATGGCGTCCTCGCCATGATTCGCATGAACCTTCTGGATGGCTCGACCGGCGAATGGACCAGCGCGCAAGTTATCCAGTCTGGCGCAATCGTCGCCTGGGGTGGCGTTGTCACCACGGCTGATCTTGCCGCGTTTAATGCACTCTTCCCCACACTCGATTGTGCTCCCGCGTGCCCCGCGTGCCCCGCCGACTACCACCAAGATGGCGGCGTGACAGGCGACGATATCGCGGCCTTCTTTGCTGATTTCGAAGCCGGCTCAGGTTGTGCAGACACCAACGTCGACGGCGGCATCACCGGCGACGACATCGCCAGCTTCTTCTCCGTCTTCGAAACTGGCGGCTGCTAAGCACGCAATCTTGATACGGTCCAAACCTTTCAATCTAAACTAATCTTCAACAATACAGGTACCAACAAAGACGCCGGGGCTCCACAGCCTCGGCGTCCTTTAATATAGTAAATTTATTCAACGTCAAAACCAGCTGAGCCTCTCCGGAAGTTCCGGTATAGGGTGTTTTACATTGCAAAACCGCTGTGTCGTCTGTTCTCTATTTTCAAACATGATTGCGCGTAACTCTCATCAACGGTAAGTAATATACTTTGTCTATGAGCGTGGAGCCAGGTAAGCCAAGCAACGATTTTCTGGCTGAGCATCCAGCTTTTACTGGTACGCCTCCGGTTACTCCTCTAGTTACCCTTCCAATTACTCCTGCTGGTTCCGCCATCGCGCCTTTCTGCCCACGCTGTGGCTATGACATGACCGCGATGTGCCCCAGCACCGCCGCCTCCCCAGACGCGCTTCAACAAACAGGCACCTGCAGCGAGTGTGGCTTGTCTTTCACCTGGCAAAGCCTCTTCGACATCAAAGCCGCGATCTTGCCCAAGTTCGTCGAACACAGCAAAGGTTTCTTTGCCACCATCTTCGCCGCATGGCGAACCTGGCTCTGGGCCATCATCCCCGAAATCCTCTGGCGAAAGGCAACGCTTGACCGCCCCGTCCGCATCAACCGGGCCTTTCTTTGGATGCTCATAATCATTGTCGGCAGTCGGCTCGCCGAAGTCGTTTTGGTCGCCGCGTGCAGTCTCTATGACAACCTTGCAACGCTTGGTCTTCCACCATCAATCCTGCTCCTCCTCGATTCACTCACATATGCCTATAAGCTCCGCTACAACATGCGATCGTGGTACGCCTTGCCCCCAATCGTCGCTTTTATGTTGTACTTCTCAATTGCTGCTGGCGCGATGTTCTTTCTGCTCCCCTTCACCCGCGCCCAAGCAAAGATCAGATGCGTCCTGGTCATCCGCGTTGCGATCTACTCTCTCGCGCCTCTGGCCGTCTGGAACATCATTCTCCTACTTGACATGCTTCGCGCAGTGCTCGACATCAATGGGGTATTCTCGGGTATCACGTCATCCTCATTACCTGTACGAATCACACAAAGCGTTCAAGACTTTGCCGACTTCTTCAAGCCATACGCCATTCACATGTATCTCGGCATCACGCTCTGGCAATTTTGGTATTGGTACGCAGCGATCCACCGCGGCCTGCGCATCAAGCGCCCTCTCGTCGTCACCCTCTCGATTGTCATTGTCGCCGCACTCGCCGCCGCTGCACTGACTGCATATGGCGTCTACTAGCCAAACCAAAAACACTAACGCGACGCGACAAGCCTATTTCGCCTATCACATCATTCACGCAGATCACATCACTCAAACCATTCACGTCGCCGGTTCGATCGTCGCCGTCAACCCTTTGCTCTTAAGCTGCTGCTGATACAACTCGGCACGCTCTTTGTGCGTCACCAACAACAGCGCAACGCCCGTCGCGTCTGCCTCCAACGTCACCTCAATTGACCGCGTCTTATCCAGCGGCGTCAACTCAATCAGCGTCCGCACCACATACCCCATCTCGTTCACATCATCATTATGTAACAACACGCGAAAAGGTGGCAACTGATCCACCTTGGGCCCGCTCGGCCGCTCCTTCACCGCCGTCGCTGATTTCGGCGTTTCCGCCTGCGTTTGCGCTGGCGATTCTTGCCCACCCTCCGTTGGCACCGCGACTGGCGCGATGTTCGGCTCTTCATTCGGAGTCGCAGGAGCATCCGGCTCTTCAGCCATTGCTTCACACTTGCAGGCAGTCATCGAGTCTTGGTTGCATGCGTGCATCACATTTCCCTTCGTGGTATCTCACCACATAATCTGCACAACAGTATCGACCAAAGCTTCTACATCAAGCCCCCTTTTCAACTGAGGCTAAGGCTTCACGCCTTCGTCACCACAATCAGCCATAAACACGTCCCAGAACCCATGGCACACACACCCAAACATCATCCAAGCCCCAATTCCGGCCAATCCCAACCCGCGCTCCCCAAACTCGTCATAGTCGTCGGCGCTCATCCTGCCGCCGAAGTCAACGACCGCCCGACCGCGGCGTATCTCGCCAGCCAACTCCACGCCATCCTCATCGAGCAATGGCTTGAAATCAGCCTTAATCCCGCCGACCTCGAGCCAACCGCAGTCCTCACCTGCACCGACCTCTGGTACATCAACGATGCGACGTTGCGACCCTTGCCCACAATCGCCGTCGGCCCGCCCGAGCACAACGCATGCACCGCGTATCTCGCCGACAAATTGCCAAGCGTCCACGTAGTTGACAACGTGCTCTTGGTCCAGGCGGAAATTTCCTTCGAAGCCGCACTCGTCGCGTGCTGGGGCGTGAACCAAGCCGCGACCCGCCGCGCCGTCGACGTCTTTCTCGCAAAGCTTGGCGAAGAATTTGTCCGCCAAGCCCTGCCCCAAACCGACGCAGATGAATTCGCGGGCTAACTCCTCTTACCGCGCAAATAATCTGCCTGCATATCCAATCAAGCCTTCACCAACATCCGCAGCGCAAGCGAGATCGCCGCCCGCATGCTTCCTTCGTTCGCAAGGTTCTGCCCCGCGATGTCAAACGCCGTCCCATGGTCCGGGCTTGTTCGAATAATCGGCAGCCCCATCGTCACATTCACCGCCCGATCCCACGCGAACAGCTTCACCGGAATCAATCCCTGATCGTGATACATCGCAACCACGCCATCAAGCGCACCACTCGACATCCGATTAAAGATCGTGTCTCCAGCAAACGGACCACTGCAATCAATCCCAAGTGATTGAATCTTCTTAATCGCAGGCGTGATGATTCGATCTTCTTCATCGCCCATCAACCCGCCTTCGCCCGCATGCGGATTCAGCCCCGCAACCCCAATGCGTGGCCGCACATGCCCAAGCCGCGTCAACAACTCGTGCATGTGCTCCGCCGCGTGCACGATCCGTGATTCGCTCAAATCCGTAGGCACGCGCGATAGCGGAATATGCACCGTCGCCAGCGCAACGTTCAATTCGCGCTGCTCCCCTTTGCTCGGCGCATGAAACAACATCGTCACCCTTGGCGTGCCAAATCGCTCCCCAAGCATGTCCGTGTGCCCTGAAAAACTCGTGTGCCCCGCCATGTGCCACGCACGCTTGCTAATCGGTGCCGTCACGATCGCATCAATTGCCTCATCAAATGGCGGCACAAACGGACGCTTCACAGGTATGTCTCGTGCCGCAATCTCGCGCGTCAACTTAGCTCGCGCAATGGCTCGATCAAACCAGTGGAACGACGCCGCCCCGCCAAGCACGCTATCACCTCGCGTAGGCACGCTATCCAGCGCGTCCGCGTCCGCAAACGTAATCCCCGGATCATCATTCCAATACGGCCTCATCTTCGCCGCCTGCGCCGCCTGGTTCATCGGCTCAGGATTCCCAAAGATGATGTAGTTCGC
>JBBRGG010000037.1:0-19146 GCA_038240875.1 Phycisphaerales bacterium
TCAGGAATGGGTTGCGGCATCGCGCGAAGCGGGCGGGGATACAAACCTGCGCGATGCATCTTGGAAGCTAGTATTTGATCAGTTTCTCGCGATGAACCAGCCAGCAACTGGCAACGGGAAGGCGGGGTGGGCTAATGGGCAGATCGCGCGGCCCGCGGAAAAGACCAGCCTTAATGCGATGGAAGATACCGAACCTGCGGTTGCAGCGAACGACGGCGTGGTGTGGTTCCGGCCGGTGCCGGGTGGCTCTGATGCGATGCGTGATGTGGTCGGGAACGTCGCGGAATACGTCGCGAGCGATGCGTCGGCACTCAGGGCAATTACGGATGATCAGCTCGCGTCGAGTCCCAGAATCAAGATATTTTCGAGGGTGGTGAGCGTCATCGGCGGGTCGGCGCTGTCGCCAGCGGAACCTGCGCCAGAAACACCGATTGTGCTTGCTGGATCGACGGTTTCGGCGTTAAAGCGAGGCTTTAGCGATGTTGGATTCCGGCTGGCGTTTACTTCGAGCGAAGCCGGTGGCGGCGCGGGCGCGCAGCCTGGGCTTGCGGTATTGAAGAAGTTGAACGATCAAGGGTTTTTGGCCGCGAAGTAGGCGGGCAGAGTTGGTTGTGGTTGTCTTGTATCAAAAACACACATGGCCTGGAAGTATCCCAGGCCATGGAAGTAATTTCGTGTGTGCGGGGTGTCAAGCCGCGACGGCATGTCTTTGGTTGAGGGTTGCGTGAGAGCGAAGCTGATGAGGATTGCTTACTGATCGCTGGCGTTCGCGGTCGTATCAAACTTGGCTGCTTGGGCTGCACGTTGGGTTGCAACCTGTTTGCGATACTCGGAGGCTACCGCGGCAGGGGTTGATTCGCTTGCGCCCAAGCCAAGGCCGAGAGAATCACCTGCAGAGATCGAGCCCATCGAGCCAGCGGTATCAGCGGAGTTGCCTTGTGCAGAGCTAAGCCAAGAATTGGTGCAGCCACCGCTTGTGAAGGCGAAGAAAGCAAGGCCTGCGACAAGGCACGCGATCATGCCGACATTTGAGCTATTGGTCAAAGCAAGGGATTCACTCGTGGAACGATGGTTGGACATGCGAACCTCCGCTGCCTTGCTTGGGATCAAGGCGCAATCAAAACCAAAGCACACAACTTGGCACGACGACAAGACCTGATCAACAAAACTAACTCGATACGTCACGGTGCGGGCGCGCACGCCCAACAGTGTGATGTCCATTTGATCGGCAAAGTTGTGGGAGGGCTCAAGGGCGTGCATACTGAGATCGGCGAGAGTTGCGCGAAATTGACGCGTATGGCACCCCTCCCGGCCATCGGGTGTAGGGGGGCTTTGTCGTCCTTATGGGCTAGGAAAGAGGCTAAAGGCCTTGGGATCATCCAAGACGGCGCAATCGAGATATCTGCGCCGGTTCTGGGAGAAGCCTGTCCGATAGGCGTGCGGCGGGCAGAAGGGCCGATATCATGGAGGAATGCCTAGAGGGCACGCGCGAGCGTGTGTTCGGGTAGGCTATTACGTTGATGTGTTCTGGCATTACATGTACAACAAGACGCTAAAGCCTCGTTGGTGCGGGGTTGATGAGCGTTTCTATTCGTCGGGAGTGTCCGGGCGTGATTGAGTTGACGACCGAACAAGGGCGGAAATTAGCGGCGTTATCGCAGCAGCTTCGGCTGCTTCATACCGAGCTTGCGGACCAGAGCACTGAGCTTCGATCCGAGCAGCTTCGTGATGAGGTGCAGCGAGCCGTCTCAGCGCTTGCGCCTCAGGAACGCGAAGGGTTTTTGCGCGCCCTCAAAGAACGCTTCCCGATTTGGTCTGGGGATGGCGGTGGGGGGATTGATGGTGGGGGGGGTGGAGGAGGTGGCGATGCCGATGGGTTTGCCCGTGCGGCAAGGACGGCTGCGAGTAAGGCAGCCGAGGAATTAAACGCCGACCCGCGTGCACTCGCGAACAAGCTCGTCGCCATATGCCAAGGGATGGGCGATTTCGAGAAGAGCTCGATCATGGCAATTCTGTCTCAAGGCGGGCTGTTGGCGGCTCCAATTGTCAAGACGGTAACTGTGGCAACAGCGGCTGCACCGGTCGCGACCCCGGTGCCACGGGTTGAGCCAAAGGTCGAGGCTTCGCCATCACAACGAGTTGATACGAGCAAGCTTGAAGGCGTTGCGCTGACTCCGGGGCAGCCTTTGGCGGAGTTGAAGCGTGCGCTGGGTGTGTCGGCGGATTCGAACCTCGATGGCGTGCGAGTGGTCGAATTGGCGTCGATGCTGACCGAATTCGTGGTCAAGTTGGAACCTTGGGCGTGTCAATATTGGAAGGACATGGCTCCGGATGCACGCAATGAGGTGCCTCCGACGCTGGCGCGGACGCTTGGGAAATATGCTTCTAATACAGATGAAAAGGTGACAAAGGAAGTTGTGGCTCGCGAGACGTATCGCCTGCGAAGCCTGGTAAGTTTGCTGATGAAAGGCGTTCGTGAAGCCGGGAAGCAGTATGCTCGCGATCATCTGACGCGGTTTGGGCTTGATCCGATCGTGAAGGAATCTAAAGCTGGGTTTGCTCAGCCCAAGGCGTCGGCAAACTGGGAGCAATACGTCAAGCTCATGGAAGGCGTTGACGCTAACTGGATCGAGCAGCGGATTAAAAAGCTGATCGCATCGGACGTGGACGCTGGGTTGTCGGCGGTCGTTAGCAAATAGTTCTGGTCGGACGCAGGTTGGTCTGGTCTCTTTGGAAATGGTGCATGCGCTCAACAGGCTTGCGTCAAGATTACGAAAATGCGTATTGAGTGGTGTTTGGTGCTAAGCGTGAGTAGTTTAATTGGGCTAAGAAGACGGTCCAAAGCTAGTAGGAGAGCAGAGTTGGGCTCGCACACATGCAGAAAAGTGGGTAGTGTGAGGTAACAGAAGCTTGTGCGGAGGGTTGGGTTCGTGTGCATGGACGAAATGGGCGGGGATGAATTGGCCGAGCAGGCTCATTACTAGGTGGTGTTTGGCTTGTCGAGCGGGTTTACTGAGTGACCACAAGGGAGGCGTCGATGTCGCAAATGGGCATGCAATCAGGAATGCAAGGCGGATCTCAAACTGGTTCACAGTTGGGCATGGTCCACTGGCACGAGGGCTTGTTTTTGCAGCCTCACCACTTGCAAACTATGCAGCGTGAGGTTGTTGATCAAGCTTCTCGCGAACGGCGGCTGACGTGGGCGTATCCCTATGGCGTGGTTGAATGCCGATTATCGACTGATGCGTTGGAGAACATGCTGGTTCGCATCGATCGCTTGCGGGCGGTGATGCCTAGTGGCTTGGAGATCGATGCGCCAGGGAACACGGACATTCCTGCGCTCGATATCAAGCGAGTGTTTCAGTCTACTAGTGGCAGTTTCACGGTGAGTTTGGCGGTGCCTTTGTGGCAATCGTCGCGTGGGAACACGGTTGAGCCAGCGATGGCGGGGGCTGCGTCGGCGGCACGACGCGCGGTCGCCGAGGAAACGCGGGTGAAGCGGCTGTTTCGCATCGCGGAAGTCACGCGGCCCGACGAAAATACCGGCGAGAACCCACAACCGGTTTTGGTTCGCAAATACAACGCAAGGCTCGTGACCGACGCGGACGACACGCAGGACATGGAACTGTTACCTTTGCTTCGGATTATGAGTGCGGCGGAAGAGCAGACGTTGCCCAGGCCCGATCCAGACTTTGTGCCACCTTGCATGATTCTTGGAGGCAACCCGACGTTGCGGAACAAAGTTCGCGACCTATCGAGCGCGGTGGAAGCGGCTCGAAAGGAATGCGTCGATACATTGACGCGTGGCGGCTGGGTCACGGAGAATTTACGAGCTTCGCAACTGATTCAGATGATGCGGCTGCAGACGCTGAACCGATATGCGGCGCGGCTGCCTTCGTTGGTGCTTGGCGGGGTTGCCGGGCCTGGAACGCTGCCGACGTTTGAGGCATATTTGGAACTGCGCGAGTTGCTGGGCGAGCTTGCGGCGTTGACGCCGGACCGTGATCCCTTTGACGCGCCCAAGTATGACCATGACAACCCAAGCGTGGTCTTTGCGGAGCTTGATCGCAGGATCCGACCTTTGTTGCGTGGCGAGACCAAGGGAACATACGAGAAGATTCCGTTTGTTCGCGATGGTACAAATTTGGTTTTGTCACAGGCGCTGACCGAGGCACACCTGGCCAACACCAATGGCTTGTATTTGAGCGTGCGTACGAAGATGGACGCGGCGGCTCTTGCGCGCCTGGTTGAGAACCAGAGCAACTTCAAGTTGATGCCCAAGAGCTTGCTCAGGACGAACATTTATGGTGTGAAGCTGAAGGAAGATCGCGTGCCGCCGTATGAATTCCCGGCGGGAGCGGATTTGCGGTACTTTCAACTTTTGCCTGGCGATGCCGATACGAACAAGACGGTGTGGAAGCAGATCGAGACCGAGAAGGCGATGGCGATCAAGTGGGCCGAAACCGAGACGTTTGAGTTTGTAGAAGTGAACCTGTGCGTGCGCACGACGGCCTGAATAGGTTTGGGTGAATAGGTTTGTGTGGGTTGGTGTTGATGAAGTGGTTAGGATGAAGCGGTTTGGATGAAATGATTTTGTCGAGTTGAGTTGAATTTGGCAGGTTCGCTGAAAGAACGATTAGACCAGTATGTGCGTGGCACCAGAGATGGAGCGTGCGCGTTAGCACGAGGGAGTAGATTGATGAATCTGTCGGACATTTGCGAGCCACTGTTCCAGCATGTGTGCCGATTAAACCGCATGGGTCGCAAGGGCGGCCGTGCGGACGCGGCGACGGTGCGTGCGGAACTCAAGGGAATTCTTCAGGACGTTCGCGCGAAGGCCGAGGCAACGCCGGGCATGGTCTCGCCATACGAAGGCATCGAAGCGATCCTGATCTACTTCGCCGACTCAATGATTTTGTCGGGCGATCTTAAGTTTGCAGGCGGATGGAAGCCCATCAGCCACGACCCCGCGGTGATCGGGCTGAAGGTTGAGCCCGAGCTTGGGTTTGAGGAGCGATTCTGGGACATGCTTGAGGAAGCGCTGCGCGACCCCACGGATAATGCGACGCAGAAGCTGAGTGTATATTACACCTGCATAGGGCTTGGTTTTACGGGGTTGTATACGGGCCAGCCAGAGTATGTCAAGCGCAAGATGCTGGAGATTGCCGCTCGATTGCGTGGCAACATCGACGCGGACTTTGCCAGCAAGATCTGTCAGAATGCGTATGAGCACACCGACGAGCGCGAGCTTCAGATGCGGCGCGGTCGCCGCTTGGTCGGGCTTGTATTGGTGCTCGTTGCGATGATGGTGTCGCTCTTGATTGGGTATGTGTGGGCATTCCGCGAGAGCAGCAAGACGCTGACGAGCGCACTGAACACGCTGGTGAAGCAGAGTTCGCCCGACGCGCCCAAGAACTGATACATGACGCGCTAGCTAAAGGTGGCAAATAGTAGAAGCAGGCTTTGAGAGCGGGGTTTGAACGAAAGTGGAATCGGCAACGAGTTAAATTGAACACAACGAAACGGCGTGTTGCACTGGGCAAGAGGGTTGGCTTGCGTGGCACGACGAGGTTGAAAGGGACGGGTAGCACGATGGGCGCAAAGATTCTACGGAGCATGACCGGGCTGCCAGGGCCGTTACAGGGGTTGGTATACGTCGCTTCGGGAGGCGGGATATTGACGGCGTTAATGTACGCCGCAGACCCTAGAAGCCCGATCTGGAAGATCTTGCTTGGGGTGCTGCTGGTGGTGGGCGTGGTGCTGATCTTGTACCAACTGGTGCTGACGCTGCGCGACAAGTCCAAAGGTGGCAAGATGGCGTCGGTCTTGTCGCGCTCGGGGAGCACGGGCGGCAAGGGTGACCCCGCCGAGACGGCTCGCCGAGATGACTTGCGCAAGAAGTTTGAAGAAGGCGTCGAAACCTTTCGCAAGGCGGGCAAGGACTTGTATAGCTTGCCTTGGGTTTTGCTGGTCGGCCCTTCGGGTTCGGGCAAGACCGAAGCCATTCGCCACTGCGGCGTGGGCTTTCCGCCTGGGCTGCAGGACACGCTTCAGGGCTCCGGCGGCACGATGAACATGAATTGGTGGTTCACCAACAATTCGGTTGTGCTTGATACTGCCGGGCGCATGTTCATGCAGGATGCCGACGCGGGCGGCAGCAGCGAATGGAAGGACTTCCTGAAGTTGCTTAAGGCGGTTCGGCCTAATTGCCCGATCAACGGCTTGCTCCTTGTGATCAGCAGCGAAACATTGTTGAAGGACTCGACGGAAAAAATTGAGAAGGACGCCGGGGCAATTGCTCGCCAACTTGATGTGATCCAGCGCACGCTCGACGTGCGTTTTCCGGTGTACACAGTCGTTACCAAGTGCGACAAGATCATCGGCTTTCGCGAGTTTTTTGAAGGGCTTACCGATCCCAACCTTCAGCATCAGATTCTTGGCTGGTCCAACCCAGCACCACTGGACGAAGCATTCAAGCCCGAGCAGGTTGACGCGCACCTTGACCAGGTTCGCCAGCGGCTGATGCGGCGTCGTGCGGGCTTGCTGCAGAACCCAGTACACACGACCGACCCGATGGCTCGCAGGACCGATCAGGTTGACGAGTTGTTTGAATTGCCCGACAACATGATGCGCATCGCGCCGCGACTGAAGCGGTACTTGGAAATGATCTTTGTCGCAGGCGAATGGAGCCCCAAGCCTTTGTTCTTGCGTGGTATCTATTTCACGAGCTCGATGCGGGAAGGCCAGGCGTTGGACATGGCTCTTGCGAGCACGCTTGGGATCGACGTTGAAAGCCTGCCTAGCTCGCGTCAATGGGAAAAGGATCGCAGCTATTTCTTACGAGACGTCTTCCTCAGCAAAGTGTTCAAGGAAAAGGGCTTGGTTACCAGCGCGACCAACGTCAGCGCGCAACAACGCAAGCAGCGAGTGGGCGCGATCTTTGGCATGGTTGCCGTCGTTGCGGTCTTCGCGGTGTTGATGGTCTTTGGGTACTTCACGTTCAACGATCGGATTGGGCCGGCGGCTCGCTTCTGGGGCGGGTTGAACAACGGGTTCGCCGAGGGTGGCGACAAGGAAGGCTTGCTGGTCGGCGACAAAGAAGTCGATGGCAAGTTCAAGTATGAATACCTCGGGCACGAAGGCTTCCTGCGTGACGACGCGTTTGTTGATCGCACGGGCGCGTCGCTGACCAGGCGCGCGGACCTTCTTGAACAGACTACTGAACAAGCGGATCGCGAGATCAAAGCGCCAGCAGTAGCCAAGCCTTTGGGGCCGTTCCTTGGGTTCGGTGATGACTTCCTAGGCGAGCAAGGCGACGCGCACCGCGCGGTTTTGGAGCGCACAACGGTTAAGCCCTTGCTGCAGGCGGTTCGTAGCAAATTCCTTAGTGAAGAGCAGTGGGGCCCGGTCGCGGTTGCGGCTTTGGGCGAGATGGTTCGCTTACAAACCTACTCGCACAACGAAAGGCCTGGCGCGAGCGTTGACAACACGCGGCGGCCGAGCGGGCCTGATGCGGGCTTGCCCACGCGGCCTGCGATCGATATCGATGCGCTCTTCCGCTATGTGCTGGATGATCAGGAGTATGCCGAGTATCGCGAAGACGCGAAGAAGCTGGGCGACGCGATATCGCGTGCATATCAGGAAGGTTTTGGTAGTACTGGCGCGAGCGAAAGCCTTGGCGGCAAGGACGCGATCATCGCCGATTCGGTTGACAAAGTGCTTCGGCAGATCGCTTCGACGCAGGGTGCGCCTGGCTCTGATTGGGCGCGCCTGACGACGATGGGTGTCGAGCTGAAGAAATTCAATGATGCCGAGCAGAGCTTGTTGCAGCTTGAGTTCATTCGTGATGTGCAGCGCGCTCCTAAAGACCCTGCGGAGCATGAGCGATTTGCGACCGACTACGCCGAGCGGTTGAAGAAAATGGACGATGCACGAAAGGAAATCGATAGGATCGCTGAGGAAATCGGCAGGCAGCGTTTGGCAGATATTCCAAAGTTGCTCGACGAAGAAGAGCGTCGCGTGCGCGATGGTGCGTTGGCGACGGTGTCGCGCTTGCGTCAGCAATTGCCCGACCCAAGCAGCGGGATGCTGGGCCAGTTAGCAGGGGCCGCGAAAACCGCGGCTGGAGACAAGGCCAAAGCCGCGCCCGTAGTTCCTACGGATCAACTCGATGCCGTGCTCGGCAAGCTCCCCGAAGATTTGAAGAAGCTCATCGCACAGGTCAACAAGGCCAAGACCGACGTCGAAAGCGCCAACGGGCCGGTATCGGTCGCTATCTCGGCGCTTCGCACGCAAGTGAACGAAGTAGCTCCGCTGCTGGTTGCGTTCAGCAAAGACGCGCAGGACCGCCGTGCGTATGGATTGCGATACGACGTGTACAACACGGGCCAGAAGGCATTGAGCCAGTCCAAGACTGCGGAAGTTCCTGCTGGGAAAGTTCTGACATTCTCGGCGTTGACCGCGGCGGCGGATGCGGCTCGCGACAACCTTGTTCGCGATGTTGCCGATCGTGGCGCGTGGCAGCCTTCGAGTGATCAGATTGCGCGATTGGCTTCCGACGCGATCAAGCAGTCGGTTTCGTCGGATCGCGATCGCGCGATTCGTGCGGCCCAGCGCGTGGTCGAGCTAGCGCAGGCGATGCGGATGCGTAAGGCTGCCGACACTTATCTTGCAGCACTCGAAGACGGCGCGGGCGTCAGCGACCTTGTGAAAAAGCTCGCCGAGGAACGAGTTGATGCGGCGGACGACGGCGCGTTCAAGAAGGTAACGCTCGCGCGAATCCCTATGTCCGACATTAAGGGCGAAGAATGCAAGGATGAATTCCACCCCGAAGCCGCAGCGGTTGTGCTGGGTGACTGGGCATCGTTAACAGGCCTGGTCCAGCCCAAGAGTTCTGGGGGCCCGGGCCGTTCGATGTTGCTCGATGATGGCTTGCGCCGCGCTCACGCCGACGGCAAGGGTAAATTCGACGCGTATGTGCGTGATTACATGGTTTACTGGAAGGGCATGGGCACGACCGAAGCGATGCCCAAGGCTGAAACCTGGCAGGACTTTACTGCGAGCATTCGCAAGCTTAATGCCGCCGACATGCTCGATTCGCTCAAGAAACAACGCGAGATCGTTCTCTCGGCGTTCACGAAGATTCCCAAGGCGTTCGAGTCCGCTGAACTTCTCTCGGCGAAGAAAGACGTTGAAGACGGCATCAGCCGCGTCGATGGCGCGCGGACGATTGAAACGTACGACAAGGTGCTTGATGCGTGGAAGGAAATCGCAGGGCAAAACACCACGCCCGTAGACGCGGCCAACCGGCTGATCGATGCCTTTCGCAACGGCCAGGCGGGCACGCGCTACTTCCGATTCTTCAACAGTGGCGACGCGCCGCGCCTCGACTACTGGAATGAGCTTTTGCGTCGTGGCGTTGCAACGCTGAAGGTCGCCGCCGCCAGTGGCCAACAGCTTGAATGGAACAACCTGATTGCGCAGAGTAAGGGCGTTCCACTTCGGTTTGGCGAAGCTACGGAAATCTCATTTGATCAGTTGGCTCGTATGCGTCAGGCAGCACAAGCCGCTGAACAAAGTGCGGCTCCTCCTGCGGCTGAAGCGGCCAACGCCGACTCGCTCGACGATGAAGTGCGGACGATCCTCCTCGAACTCTCCGGCGCGGATCGCGCGCAAGGCGAAACCCGAGACTGGCTCCGCAAGGTGTCGAAGGTACTCGCGCTCTTTACCGATGAACCCAAGCTCAGCGCCGAAGTGTATTTTGAAACCAACTACCCCGCGGGCGCGCCTGGTGCCAATGGTGATGCACGCAATGAATATAACTATGCGGCTCTCGTAGTCGGCGGCAACGTCGTCTCGCGTGCGTTCCTGATCAGCACGTCCAACCCCAATGTCCCCGACGACCTCGCGGGCAAGCTCAAAGCCCCGATCCCCGCGACCCAGCCTGTCGAAATCTATCTGTGGAAGATCGATCCGGGCAACCAGCCCCCGGCGCCCAATGACATCATCACGCTGCCCGGCGCGTATGGCCCGGTGGGCGCGGTTGTTCGCAACGGCGACATCTCGAAGCGCAACGACAACGGCACATGGGCGACGCCCGTGGTCAGCCGTGATGGATTCTTTCTTTGGATCAACGTCAAGACTTCGCCCAGGCCGTTGCCCGCGCGTAGTGAGTGGCCCGCGCCAATGGGCGGTCCTTGGCGGTGAGGGCTTGTAGCAGGCAGTATTAAAAGCTCGATGGATCGAGCGTGTTGGCAGGCGTCAATAGTAAGTGCACCCCGGCACGCCAATGAAGGCGGGCCGAGTTGGAGAGCGCAGCGTGGCTAGATCGAGAGTGCTTCTAGATTCTGCAAGCTTGGGCAACGGCTCCAATGGTGGCGCCACTGGTGGTGCCAAAGGCGGAGCAAACAACGCATCAAGCAATGGCTCTGCCAGTTCGTCTGGCTCGGGTGCTAACGCTGGTTCGAGTTCATCACGCGACCCTCGCGCTCACGCCTGCGCCTTTGGCAAGCATCCTGCCTGGGACGACCACATCGAAGACATTGGTCTAGATCACGATCGTTTGGTCTGGATCAAGCGAGTTCTTTATTCCGAAGGTATCGCTGGCAACATCGATTCTGGTTCGTGGGAACGCCTTGATGATGCCAAGCGGCTGAACACATTTAACCATCGCTTCTATTGGCGAGTACCCGAAGGGCTCGTGGTCGGACGAATGTGGTCCAGCCGCGACGGCAAGGGCCGCACCAAATACCCGATGGTCGCTGCGGGTTGGGTCGAAGGCACGCCCGACGCATGGGCTGTGGAACAGGTAAGCAACAAGCTTGAAGCCTTTGAAAAAACAGTAAAGCAAACCAGTTCCGCCGAGTTGGTTCGGCTCGCCGTCGGGCAGATGCAGCGCGACTTATCGACCAGCGCGGCTGTCGTCCTCGGCAGCTCCAGCAACGACTCGCACCAACTCATCACCAAGCTGGTCAATTCGCCCGCGCTAGATGCTTCGGGGCAAAAAAGCCTAGGGCTGATGCGGATTCTCTATGAGATCGAGCGCGAGCTTGGTACCTTCCGCAACAGCGGCACCGGGAGCTTTCTACGCGGTAAGGCGGACGCCGCAGCTCCTAAGGCTCAGCACCTGCGTGTGCCAGCGGGGCTTGATTCGCCTTCGGATGGCGTTGGCGTAAGCGCGCGTGCGTGGCTTGCGATTATGGAACAGGAAGTGGGCAAGTCCACGCCGATTCTTGTACTTGAGCCCATCGGCGAAGGGTTCGTGGACATCGTTATTGGTGAACCGGGCCCCTCGATGCTCTTCTGTACGCGAGCCAGCGCCGCGGGCCTTGCGCCAACGAGCAACGTCCCTTATTCACTTGATCCTGCGTTTCTTGTGAAGGCGCAATCGCGCGTTCAAGGATGGCTCGACGTCGCGATGGCTTCGGGCAAAACCAGCGGATCACGAGGAACCGACGCGTTTCGCGGAGTCACAAAGCCAGCTGATTCGGCAGGCCGGGCTTCCTCTTCATCTGGCACCGAAGGTGACGCGCAGAAGAAGTCGAAGTTGCCCTTGATCATCGGAGTCGTCGCGCTCGGAGCGGCGATTGTCGTCGGAGGAGTCATCGCCACCAGTGGCGGCAAAAAGCCCGAAACGCCAGCGCAAGATGGCGTACTGCAAAGTGGACCAGGCGAGACTGTCACTCCTGCTCCACTTAACTCACCAACAAATAATACAGTACAACAGCCAACCAAGCCCGGGACCGACGCGACTACGACTACGACAACGACATCGCCAACACAACAGGCTGCGGCTACTTCGCCAAACGTGCCAATTTCGCCAGCACAAACCGCTCCGGCACAAACTAATCCAACGACAAATCCAGCCGTGCCAAAGCCAGCGGCCGCCGTAGTGACCTTGCCGCCACCTCCGCCCGCGCCGCCTGCAGCCGCGGTCACGTCCGCGGACGATCCACGTTCGCAGTGGCGTGCCAACGAACGGCTTGACCTGATTCGTAGCAACTTCGGCAGGCTCTCGGCGGAGCTTTCGGCCCAAGGCCGCGAGATCGGCAACGACGTTCAGCCTCGCCTCGAAAAGATTGAGCGCCAGCTCGGGCTCGTTCGTTCTCGTGCATTTACGGCTTCAGAACGTGAAGCCCTCGCACGCGACGTTACGATGATCGATAAGCAAATCGCCGATATCGAAGCGGACATGCAAGGTAAGTTCGCCGAATCGCGACAGCGCGTGCGCGAGGCCGTGATGGCGCGAAGCTCTACTCCACCGGTGCAGAGCGAGCCTTTAAGGCGTGCGTGGACCTCTGGCCTTGAATCAATCGATACGTCGATCGGCTGGACGGGTGCACTCGAAAGGGTCGATCAACTTTCCAATTCGGTCAAGGCAGTTGAGTCGGCGATCCAGGGGGCATCGTTTGCTGTGCCTGCCGATTCGAACGTGGACGCGCAAGCGGTTCGTACTGGCGCACTGCGTCGTCGCGAAGCGGCTCTTGAAGCCGCCGCTGCGGGGATGATTGCGGGCGATCAATCGCGCGTGGGGCAAATCAAAGACGAATTGGCCGCGTGGAACAAGTCTGCGGAAACGTTGATCAACGATGCGTCGGCAATTGAGCGCGGGCTGGCTCGCGCGCTTTCGACCAACGTGCCAAGCGATACGCCCGGCGCGAATAATCGCTCGATCCAGGACATGGTCGCCGCGATCGAAGCAAGCCCTGCGGCTCGCGAGATCGGGCCCGCGGTTGCGCCGATCATCGCTTCGGCGCGAGCGGTTGCACAGATTGAATCGAGCAATGATCGAGTCGCGCTAATGGCAATCGTGGCAGCGGTGCCGCGTGCGGGCCAATCGCCCGCAGAAGCCGCGGCAGCAATTCGTCAACTCGCGGTCTTGGGCGCGGGCGATGGTGCAGACGCGCTCGCGGCGTATACCAACGCGATGCTTGATGGATCGGCCTCACTCGCACAGCGCATCGCCGATCCTGCTACTGGTTTATTCCTGACGACGCTTGCGAAAGAAGGCGCGAAGGAATCATGGAAGGCGAAGGCTCCAACGCTCGCGAGCGATGAGCCCGGCTTGCGTGCAATTACGGCGATTGCCACTCGCGTGGACGCAACCGACGCAGACGTCGCCGCCCTGCCCGGCATCGCAAAGGTAAACCTCGCACGGCTTGCGCTCGTTGACGCGACCAAGGTTGAGGGCACTGGTGCACAAAAGTTGACGATAATTCGCTCGAGCATCGATGCGTTCAAGGTGGCGGCTGCCGCAGCTCCTGAAGTGAATTCGGCGGGTTTGCTCGCCGCACTCGCGCCGATTGCCGAGGCGAAGAACGACCTCGATCTGACCGTCATCGGGCCAGCGTCGGCTGGGTGGAAAGTGGCGTCGGTCGCGGAAGATGGCTCGCGCGCCGCGTACACATGGTCGGCCAACGGCAAGGAACACCGTGCCGAGTTTATTCGGGTTGCCACGCAAACGGCCAACGGTGAGGACGCCGTCGCCTACATCGCAACGACCGAAGCCTCCGCAGGGCTTGTCCTCGATCTCTTTGGCCAGAAACTTGGCTGGGACAATGTTAAGACACAGAAAGCCTTGCCCACGATCAAGCAAGGTGACCATGATCCTCGCCGCGGCGCCCGCGTGTGGGACTGGAAAGAAGATCTCTCCCAGGCGATCATCTCGGTGCCTCGTGATGGAAATACCAGCCTTGGTTGGCTCCGTAGCAAACCCGGAATGGCTGGGGTCGCGAGCTATCCAGCAGGCAATCCTGGGGTGCCCAGTGGTCCCTCCGCAGACTCACCCATGCAGCAAATTGAAGCAATCTCAGCCGGGCTTGCGGCTCGGCTTGCTGGATGTCGTCTGCCGACGTTGAGCGAATGGGAAGCAGCCAGGACGGCGTCTAATGCGAGCGCGGCGAGGGCCAACCTTCGTGACGCTTCTTGGAAACGAGCGTTTGACCATCTTGCGGCTATCGCGGACAAGAATCCTGATTTGCCCAGCGACGCGGTTTTCCCGCCTAATACTACCAAGCGAGTAAGTCCGCGAGACGACAGTGCTCCAGCGGTTGAAACCGACGATGGCATCGTCTGGTTCGCGCCGGTTCAAGGCTCGGGTGCTGGCGTGGGCAGCAACGCTCCGGGCGAGTTCATGCATCTCATCGGTAACGTGGCTGAGTTTGTTGTGGTGAGTGGAACCGGGCTTTCGAGTTCTGCGGCTACGATGGACGCCATGAAGGCAGCGATGGCCGCGGACCAAGTTAAAGTTGTGGGCGGCTCGGCGTTGTCGTCGAAGGAAGTGGCAATGGTCGAGGCCGTCGATTCATCCAAGCGTGGTATGGAAAAGGCGTATTCCGATGTCGGTTTCCGGCTCGCTTTTGGCGCGCCAAAGAGCGCGGTATCGGCTTCGTCGGCGACCAAACAACTTGAAGACGCACTCGCCGCCCACGGGTACGCCAAGCCTTGAATGTGACAACCTCGACACATTGAACATTTCAGACACAACTATCCACACGTTGTGCACACATTGAACTTGAACAGTGTGCACAGAATGAGGACGAATAGCGGCTGCGTGTCATACCTTTTAATTCGTTGAAAGGCATTCAAAGCAAAGCCAGGCGGCAAAGTAACTGTTGAAACATATTTTGTAGATACGCTGATTTTACTGACATCGTATTCCAGAATTTAGGACAGATACCTCGATGACTTGACTAGATGTACAGCGACCGGTAACTTAGGCGATACTTGCTTGCCTAGTGTAGAAACCTTGTGAGCTAGATGAGTATTTAGCAGTGTCGAAGTTGGCGTAGAGAAGCATGAGGGCTTGCAAAGGGTGTGGAAACACGCCTTGCTTGTGTTTGTTTAGGCACTTTGTGTGTAGAGCTAGTTGTAGAAACGGCTCTTATCAGTTGGCTGGTTTCGATTCGTAGTTATTTAGATTTGTATTTTTTTGCTCGCTTTGGTTCGTGATGGCTAGTCATGTCAACAGGCGTGCTACGCGATCAAAGTGTCTGCCTGAGCAGCGGCCAAGGCATCGGCCTGAGCCTAAGTCTGAGCTTGAGATAGAGGAGCTGGGAATGATGCAGCGGACGCGGATTGGCATGTGGACACGCGTGAAGCAAGACCTTGCACAAAGCGCTGCACAAGCAGTGGCACAACTATCAACTTGTGCTGCGGCACATGGCGCAACACGGGTTGCGATGCGCTCGGCGAGGTCGGTCGCGTCGGCTGCGGGATTGGCAATGGTCGTAGGCGTTGTGGGGGTCTTGGCGTTTGCGCCGGTGGCTGGTGCACTGGCCGAGCAGCCAGCAACTTCACAGCCGGGGAAGGCTCCGCCTGTGCCGACGGACCCGGTAAACGTGAATGACATCCAGCCCACTTCTACCCCACCAATTGAGCAGGTACCGGTAGAGGGACAAGCAGCTCCTGCTACTCCTGCGACCGCTCCCAATGAGGGGCCAACTGGCCCGATGTCGGCGGAAGATGCCGCCCCAGGCGAGACTCCAGCAGGCCAAGCAACAGCAGCAGACGCGGTCAAAACCGGGCTTGGGCCACGTGACCGTGACGTCTTCACTGTTTCGGCGTTTCGCATGATCTGGAAGTTCCCGGATCGGGCCGAGCAAGGCGATTTACAAGACGCGGTTAATGCTGCGGTTGCGGTGCTTTCAGTGGCGGAGGATGGCGCGTACGTCGCGCCGCAGGATGGGATGCCGACGGTGAAGGTTCCGGTTCGCGATGTTGGCGCGAGCGGGAGTTCTCGCTTCTATTTAAGTGGTATCGACGCGATCGCGCAAGCCGTGGTGGACGAGTTGAATCGTCGAAACCTGGTCGGCGTCGTCGTTGAGTATGACGGTGAAGATGTCGCTCCAGACGCGGCAGCGGGTGAGCAGGACAAGCGCGCGGGCGCTCGCAACGACCTTGGTTTATTTGTCTGGACGCGACAAGTGACGCTGGTCCGGTCGATCGCCTTGGGTGAGCGACTGGAAAGCGTAGAGCAAAAAATCGACGCAGAGGATTCGGTGCACACGCGCATCCGGGCGCAGTCGCCCTTGCAGCCGGGCGGGCTTTTGACGCGTTCGGAGCTTGACGATTACGTCTTTAGGCTTAACCGGCATCCGGGGCGACGCGTGGACGTGGCGCTGGCGGCTGGCGATGAACCTGGCGACGTCGTGCTCGATTACCTCGTCAACGAAGCCAAGCCTTGGGCGGTGTACGCGCAGATCTCAAATACGGGTACGAAATCAACGGGCAAGCTTCGTGAACGCTTCGGCTTTACGCATAATCAGTTGACCGGGCACGACGACATACTTCGGCTCGACTACGTTACCAGCGCCTTTGACGCGGCCAACGCGATCAACGCGTCGTACGACATCCCACTTTTGTCGGACAAGATTCGCGCCCGCTTCTATGGCTCGTACAGCGAGTTTACGGCGAGCGATTTGGGCCTAGCCGACGAAGAATTTAGCGGCGAGACGTACCTGCTAGGCAGCGAAGTTACCGGGACGCTGTGGCAGCAGCGCGAGTGGTTCTTCGACTTGACCGGCGGCATGCGCTATCAAAACATCAACGTCATTAACGAGATCGCCGGGATCGAGGGCAAGTCAAACTTCCTGATCCCGTATGTTGGGCTCAACGTGAGCCGGTTCACCGACGAAAGTTCGACGGCGGTCGGTGCCACGATTGAATACAACATTTCCTCGCGCATCTTGGGCACGGACGAAGAGCAGATCCAGAACCTTGGCCGTCAAGACGTGGCGCAGGAATGGGTTTTGCTCAAATATCAGGCCGAGCACAGCTTTTATCTTGACAAGCTCTTTGGTGCTCAGGGCATGGAAGGGCCTGAAGTTGTTGGCAGCAAGAACATGCGTCGCTGGCCGACGCTTGCGCATGAAGTAAGCTTTTCTCTGCGTGGGCAGTACGCCTTTGGACGCCGCTTGATCCCACAGGAAGAAGAAGTCGCGGGCGGCTTCTTCTCGGTGCGTGGCTATCCGGAATCTGCGGCGGCAGGCGACTCGGTGCTTATCGCGAGTGCGGAGTATCGATTCCACTTGCCGCGGGTTTTCCCGGTGAGCGAACCAGGGAACATTGGCGCACGCGAAGTAGGCTTTAAGGCACAAGACTTCCGGTGGGCTCCGCAGCAGGAATTTGGCCGCGCCGACTGGGATTTGATCTTTCGCACGTTTATTGATGTTGGGCAAACCACCAACAG
Source organism: Phycisphaerales bacterium (assembly GCA_038240875.1). GTDB lineage: Bacteria > Planctomycetota > Phycisphaerae > Phycisphaerales > UBA1924 > JBBRGG01. Next base: position 17,189 of record JBBRGG010000037.1, read on the forward strand.
CGATCCACGCGTCGGCGAGAACGACGAAACACTTGTGGGCGCAGGCATTGGTGCCGAGCTTCAGATCAAGCGCAACTTGAATCTTCGGCTGGACTGGGGCTTTGCTCTTCAAGAAGTCGGCAGCGAACAACAGGATGACCTTGTCGAAGTCGGTAGCAACGAGGTTCACTTCTCGGCAACGATACTGTACTAAATATAAAATTGAGCCCGAAATTAGGCACAAATAGCCTTGGCGATGGATGAATGTTGGAACAGCCAGAGAAAAACAGCAAGAAAAAAACGGCTTGGCATGCGGACAAAATTGGTTTGATGTCAAGACTGAGTATGAACTAGGGATCGAAGTAGACGCATGTTTGGTAGTAGGGATCAAGTACGGAACGTAAGGACGCATCCGCGGCGAAGTCCGCCTTTGGCAAACCGCCAAGGCATACACAACCGCGATTGATTTTGGGAGTCGGCGATATGAACGCAAAGACCGCACGCAAGGTTCTTGGGCACACGAGTTCAACTGGGCGCAGCGCCGCCTTCCACGCGGCTACTGGGGGCGTTCGTCGTCTGCTCTCGTGCTGCGAGAGCGTTCGCGTAGGCCGACTTACGGCGCGCGGGCTTGCGGCATTGGGCGGCTGGTCCGCCGCGGCAATCTCGATTGCGTCGCTGTTCTTACTCCCCACAGCGGTAAGTGCCGCTCCTGAGGGTGAGCAGGTCGCACGCGGCAACGTCACCTTTGCCCGCAACGGCAACGAGACGATCATCAACGCCTCCAACGGCAGCATTATTAACTATCGCAGCTTCGACATCGGCGCGAGCGAGTCGGTTCGATTCATCCAGCCCGACGCCGCGGCCCGCGTGCTCAACCGGATCAACTCAGCGGCTCCGACGCGGATCGATGGCGGGATCTTTGCCAACGGTCGCGTGTACATCGTCAATCCTTCGGGCGTGATCTTCGGGCGAAACGCCGTGGTCGATGTCGCGGGCCTGTATGCGGCTGCGGGCAAGCTCAGCGATCGTGATTTCTTGCGTGGGCGTGACCGCTTTACGAACCTTTCGGGTCCAGTAGTCAACGAAGGCCAGATCACCAGCAACTTCACGGCTTTGTTGGGCAAGAGCGTGTTGAACGCAGGCAGCATCTCGGCACCGGAAGGCACGATCGTGATGGCTGCAGGCGATAGCGTGCTCATCGGGCCACGCGAAGGCGGCTTGATGGTGCGGGTCGAAGGCTCTGCCATTGCTAGCGATGCCAAAGCCGCGGTGCAGAACAGTGGCACGCTGGATACTACCAGCACGCGTGGTGGCAGCGGTCGCGTGACGCTGTCTGCGGGCGACGTTTGGGGCGTCGCGCTAGGCACGACTGGTTCGTCGGTCATCAAAGCGCGCGATGTCAACATCCAAGGCAAGGGCAAGGGCATTGTCGAGATCAAGGGTCGCATTGACGCGAGCAACACGACCACGCCAGTCGCTGGCGCGAACACGCCAATGAATTCAGGCAAGGGTGGCTCAGTTCGCGTGCTTGGTGAATATGTGGCGGTCGAAGGCGCGATCATTGACGCTTCGGGCACAACCGGTGGCGGGCGCGTGCTCGTCGGCGGCAACTATCTGGGCCGGGGTCCAGAGCGCAACGCGACGGCGACCTATGTCGATGCGCAGACCAAGATCACGGCGAACGCGACGGAACAGGGCGATGGCGGCCGAGTGATTGTTTGGTCGGATACGCACACCGGGTATTACGGCACCATCGAAGCCAAGGGCGCGGGCAACGGCGTGGATACGGTCGCGGGCTCGGGCGGCTTTGTCGAAACCTCGGGCAAGGAAACCCTCGACATCCGTGGCGGGCGCGTCGATGCGTCGTCGGCTGTCGGGACCAAGAACGGCGTGTGGCTGCTTGACCCGCGCAACGTGACGATCCAGCAAGTAAACCCAAATGGCCCGGACAACTCTTCGGGCGGCACCTTCGCCACCAA
>JBBRGG010000038.1:0-18429 GCA_038240875.1 Phycisphaerales bacterium
GTTGGCGATGAAGGAGAAGTTGTACATGGTGGCCCAGCGGAGAGCGTTGCCGTTGGGGTTTTGGGCGAAGGTCTGAGTGCCAGCCCAGGTAACGCCGGAGGCGGAGACGGTGCTGGTCCAGTCGGTGTTGTTGAAGGGATCGCCGGAGTGGTAATCGATGTCTTTGAAGGTGACGTTGGTGACGGTTACGCCAGGGCCGACCGGAACGAGGAGGTTGGCACCGCTGCGGTGGCTGTTGATGTTGTTGATGGCGTAGTCGTATCGCCAGGTGCCATTGCCGAGGTCGGTGACTTTGGCACCGGCGACGAAGCGGCCTTCGTTGACGACGTCAACATCGCGGAGGACGACGGAGTTGTCGGCGATGGGGGTGGAGCCGGAGATGCCGCCGCCGTAATCGCGCCAAGCGTAGATGGCGGGCTTAGTTTTTTGAGCAGCTTCGGCAGCGGACTGGGCGAAGGTGGTCTGGTTGACGTTGACGCGGCGGTAGGTGGCGTTGTTTTCGCCATTGCCAGCGGGTGCGTCATCGGAGCAGACGAAGACGCCTTCGATGAAGTAGAGGGCACCGGGGAAGTTGGTGGTCTTCATGTCAATTTCGGGAACGCGGACGCGGCGCCAGGTGACATCGGTAGCGGTTCCACTGGGGACGACGGCGACGACGCCGGAGTAGGCGTTGACGCCCGAGCGTGGGCCAAGGCGAGAGGTGCCGCCGTTGTAACCAGCGGTGTAGGAGTCGGTGCAGCCAGGGCGAAGAAGGCCGGCGGAGCCGGTGCTGCTACAAACTGCTGGGCCAGATAGGGTACAGGCGGTGCCGTTGGCAACGCAGCAGGCGTACTTGGCGAAGCCCATGCCGATCTGTTCGATTTTGCCGCCATGGAGGCGGAACATGTTCATGGCCATGACTGGGCCACCGTTGTTGCCACCGACGTTCCAGCGAAGGCCGGCGGTGCCGATGTTGGTGGTGTAGGAGGCGTAGGCGTAACCCCAGACCTTGGCGTCGCCGGTGCCGACGGAGCCGAAGTTGGCGACGGCGGAGGTGCCGCCTTGGCCGAAGTCACAATAAATAATGTCGGCGCCAGCGGCCAACACAGTGCTTGCGCCAGCGAGCGTGGCCAAGAGGCCAGCGGCCATGGCGAATCGATTCTGCAGCATTGACATTCGAGATCTCCTGTTTCGTTGACAAAACGCACCTGAAGGGTGCACGCGAATCAGCCCCATGAGCCCAGATGCTGGGTGTACGAGCGTGTAATCTAGCGAAAGATTCAAACCCAAACAACACTTAGTTGTCAGAATGGCAAGCATTTGTGGGTTTTTTAGTTGTTTTACGCACACGCATGTCTTGAATTACCCTGAGATAACTTGGCTTTCACGAACATGTGAGGTCTTGTTTGACGAACAAGATCCATACTGGGCGTGGTCGAGCCCGGGCAGCTGCGCGTATACGTTTGCATCGGCTATGGTTTGTATTGAAATTGTCCGATCTTGCACGGCTAAACATGGGTATTTTTGGGCTTTGAATTGGTATCAATTCGCATATGGACACATCGCACTCGCAATCACGGATGCAGACCCAGCCATTGCGGCTGGAGCCTGTCTCGGGGCCGACGATCACGCCGGTTGATTTTGTTCAGGCACAAGACAATCCAAATCTGACGCAGACGCTTGGTCGGTCGAATCAGTGTGACGTGATGCTGGATGATCCGGAGGGGGTTTTGTCGCGGCGGCACGCGGAGTTTTCGAGTCGAGGTGGTGCGTGGCAGGTCACGGACCTGACGAGCAAACATGGGACTTGGATCAATGGCAATCGGCTCGCGCCGGGCACGCCGACGGAGCTTACGCCTGGAGACCGGTTGCGGATTGGGGCGTGGGTGTTTCGAGTGGTCATTGGCGCGCAAGGGAACACGGCGACGGGGACCAACAGCGCGGACTTTGCACACAGCGGCGGTTCGCAGGCACGGTTCTTTGCCACGCAGGATGATCGCGCGCAGGGGCAGTCGTTGATTAAGCGGCTCGCCGCGGCACATTCGTCGGCGCCAGATAGCCAGCGGCGGCTGGAATTGATTATTCAATCTGCACAGACGATGCAAGCGGCTCGATCAGAACTTGAGATCGCGGAAGCCGCACTGGCGGCGGTGGCGTCGGGAACAGGCTTTCCAAGGAGCGCGTTTCTGCGTGCCGACGACAAGGGCGAGCAGGTCGAGGTTGTTGCGCAGCGGTTTCCGGCGGGCGGGACGAACTCGGCGTTTTCGCGGTCGCTACTGAGTGCGGCGAGCGAGGGTGCGACGGTGGTGCTCAATGGTGGCGATGTGCCCAACTATGGGCAGAGCATCGTGAGCTTGCAGATATCGTCGGCGGTGTGTGCGCCGATCACGGTTGATGGCACGGCGGACGCGTTTTTGTATGTAGACACGCGTGGTCGCGAAGGGCGCATGGACGTGGGGAACATTTCGCCAGATTTAGCGGCGTATGTGCAGGCAATTGCAAGGCTCGCGGGGCTTGCGTTATCGAATTTGCATCGGCAACGGCTGGAGCGCGATAGCACACGGCGGCGTGCGGACCTTGAAGCGGCGCGCGGGGTGCAACGAATCATCATGCCACCGAGCTCGGGGCAGATGGGGCGGTTGTCGTATCACATGTTGTCGATCCCGGGGCGGTTTGTCGCGGGAGACTTGTTTGACGTGGTGCCGATTTCGTCGACGCGGGTCGCGGTTTTGCTGGGCGATGTGGTGGGCAAGGGGATCGCGGCTGGAATGGTGATGGCTAATGTGCAGGCGCACTTGTCAAGATTGCTGCGCACCGAAGAAGACCCTGCAGTTGCTTTGGCGGAAGTAAACAGGCTGGTCGCGGAATATGGCAGGCGGGCGGGCGATGAGGCGTCGAGCACGCTCTTCTTGTCGCTCTGGACAGGCATCTTTGATATGGAAGCCAACACGCTTCGGTATTGCGATGCGGGGCATGGGATATGGATTTATCGACCCAAGGGTTTGTCGCCGACGGCGGCGCTGGGTGGGGATTGCTTGCCTTTGGGCGTTGATGAGACGGCTGAGTTCAACACGTGCATGATCGACTTCATGCCTGGGGATCGGTTGGTGGTGTTTTCCGATGGCGTGATCGAGCAGCGGGGCGCGGGTGGCGAACAGTTTGGGATTCGGCGCGCGTTGGAATCGCTCGCGCCAGATCGCGCGCCCAAGGACGACGCGGAGAAATTGTTGTCGGATTTAACGCTGTTTGCGAACAACCCGGCGTCGCCTGCTGAACAGAGTGAGCCGGGGCAGGATGGGTTTGCTGACGACGTGACGATCGCGTCGATTGGGTTTGAGTAGAGAAGACGGCATTCGGGGATAAACGGCATACGGCATACGGCATACGGCATACGGCATTCGGCAACAGGCATTCGAGAAATCAAAGACAAAGGCATTCGGGAAGACAAAAATACGTGTGGCAATCGCACGATGCGGTTAGCAACAGCAGAGCAAGTAGTGTGTTGTTCGCGTGGCTCGTGTGCATCGAGCATGAATTTAACGGCGTTCGGTTTGGAACGTCATGTCGAGCCTGCCATCGCGTGGGGCGAGCTTGAGGATACGGACGCGTCGGCCATCGTCGAGGCGGATGACGGCGTCGCGAGTGAGCGGGCCTTGACCCATAAGGGCGCGCATAGCGGCTTGAGCTACGGGGGTAGCCAATGTTTCGGCGGGGACAAAGTCTGAGGCACGGGCGCGGACGGTGTCAACAAGCCAGGACGCGGGCAAGGAGACGCGGCCGACGCGTACTGTGGTAGCGGGGGTCAAGAGCGCACCGTTGGCGTCAACTTCCGGACGGGTTTCGACGCCCAACACTTGAGAGCTTGCGGCCCCGCCGACGAGGAGCGCGCCGGCAACGATGGAGCCATCGCGGAATGAAACGCGAATCTGCGCGACTTGAGATGGCCAGGCGTCATCGCCTTCGCGGCTGGCGATCCAGCGAGGCAACCTTGTTGCGAGCCAGGCGCTGGCGTCTTCTTCGGAAATGGATACGGACCATGGGTCGCTGCGCCAGACGCCATCGCGATCGCGCGAGCCCATGCGAACGAGGGAGAGCTGGGCGAGGACGGCGTTTTCGACTTCGGCGGCGCGTTGCGACCATGAGGCGGGAAAGTTTGCGGCGGTGCCTGATGATGAAGATTTCGTGGGGCCTTTGGCCTGGATGAGCAGGGTGGCTGCGGCGGGACGCTGCCACCAGTCGGGCGTTGCGCGAGAGAGCATGTATAAAGGCACAAGAGGCGTGGTTAATGCGGCGAGAGTCACGCCCGCGACCACGAGGATTCGGCGTCGGCCAGAACGAGTGCGAATGTTGAGGCGAAATGCGTGGAGTAATTGCGCTATTGCCCGCACAAAAGCGTCGCCTATTGCGGGAAGGATTACGACCGCAAGGACAATTGCAAACACCGCTGCGTTCTTTAGGAAGCGTGCGACAATGTGGAGCGCGCGGAGTAGGCGCTGCATGTGTGCGAGTGTTTGCGCAGAAGTAGGCGCGAGGGGAAGTTGTGCCTTGGGATCTGCCACATACGAGCGTAGCGAAGAAAAGAGTTGGTACTTTCGAGATAGACTGCGTGAATGGGTGCGTGGACGGGTGCGTGGGCGAGTGAGAAAGTAACGACTGAAAGCAGTGTGCCGCGCACGCTAACCAATGCTCGATTTTTCTGAGCTAATGTCGAGACGTGTGCATGAGCTGACCATGCAGCACGTTTACCTAATTTTAAGTCTTTGCATTGATTTGTTGACCTGCAAAGCGAAGTTGCATTCAATGTCCTTACCCTCCGCACTTCACGAAAGTAACGTCGAGGCGGCCTTTAGACGATCAAACACTGCGTTTCCGAGGTTCTCATGCCCATGTATTCGCTTATTTCAGGACGTTTACGAACTCTTCGAGCAAATGTCGGCGTTGCCTGCATTGGCACTGGAATTGGTATTGGAGTGGGTGTTGGCATGCCTGTGGCTGTGGCACAGGCACAAGAGCAAGCCAGTCTGGCGACAGCGCCGGTTTTAACTACAGGTCAAGCTGCGGAAGCTACGCCAGTAGATGCAGAAACAAATGCGATCGTGGAACCAGCAAAGAAGTTTTCGATTTCGTTTGAGCCAGCAGTGTGGTTCGCGGGCGTAGGCGGCGATTTGAAGTTGCCACGCGGGGAGCCGCCGGTTCTACTGGGTACGGCACCAGGCACAAGTTCATCGGGCGCCAACGGCGAAGCAGATATTAACGATTTAGGCTTTGATGATCCGCAAACAAGCGCGTTTGGCGAAGCGAATATCGGGTATGGGCGGTATCGCTTTAATGTGCGTGGCGTGTACTTCTCGCAAGACGATACGTCCACCGTCAGCACCACGGGCTCCATCGGCGAAGTTGACTATGCGCCAAGCGACACGCTTACCGGCTCGCTTGATTTCCTTCTGTTTGAAGTCCAAGGCGGGTACCGCGTGTATGAACTCGCGGAGCGTCCAAGGCAGAATGGCGATGGATATGTGTTCCGGTTTTACGCCGACGTGATGGGCGGGGCAAGGCTGTACAACGTTGATTGGACCATCGATCGCGAAGGCGTATCCAACTCGACCAATTCGTTCGACGACTCATGGATCGAACCGACTATCGGCGGCAAGCTTGGCGTGACGCTGTACGAGCAGATAGATATCGATCTCGAAGTAAATGTTGGTGCCGCTCCGTTTGGCGATCATTCGTCGTCGTCATGGGACGCGATGCTGGGGTTCACGTGGCGGCCTATTGAGAACCTAGGCGTGCAGATTGGGTTTCGCAACATTTCCTTCAACCTTGAAGATGGCGATGGCGCGGACGAATTTGCGTGGGATGGCGCGCTCGCGGGTTTGTTTGCGGGAGTTGTGCTGAAGTTCTAAGTTAAGGTATTTGCTCACGAGAACAAGATGCCATGGGCGGATGGTGAAGGCGACTCTATCTGCTGTGCGCGTTGGCGCGAATGGTGAGTTGGCAAGGTAACCGGCCGGGACGGCCGGACCACCCAAGGCAAAGCAAAGGCTAGGCATTGTTTTACATGCGTTCGAGCGTGGGGATACCCAGCACGTTGAGCCCATCTTCGAGGACACGAGCCGTGAGGTCGCACAAGCGCAGTCGCGCGTTGCGTACGACGGCATCTTCAGTCTGAAGCACCGGGCAGCGATCAAAGAAGCTGGAGAACGCGCCCGCGACTTCGTACATAAATTGACAGATGCGGTGCGGTTCAAGCCCTGATGCAGCGAGCGCGAGCGTCGCGGGATACTTGAGAAGCGTGAGCGCGAGAGCGCGTTCGGCGGGATCGTCGAGGGAGATCGCGGCGCTGCGCCAATCCGCCTTAGTGCTGCTTGTAGCTTCGTTGATGATGAGCCCGCGTTCGACAGCTTTGCGGAAGATGCTCTTGACGCGGACGAGCGCGTAGAGCAAATAAGGCCCGGTATTGCCCTCGAACGCGAGCATGCGGTCGAATGAGAAGGTGTAATCGCGGGCACGGTCGTTGGATAGGTCGGCGTATTTGAGGGCCGCCATACCGACTGCTTCGGCGACCTTTGCGAGTTCAGTGATTTCGAGATCAGGGCTCTTATCGCGGACCTTTGCCTGGGCGCGGTCCACGGTTTCTTGCAGCAGGTCGGCGAGCTTGACGCTGTCGCCGGTGCGGGTTTTGAAAGGGCGGCCATCTTCGCCTAGGACTGATCCAAACGCGGCGTGTTCGAGGGTTGCGATGGAACCATCGACGAGATTCGTCGCGTATCCGGCGATGCGTGAGGAGGCAAAGACTTGTTTCATGTGCAGGCTTTGCCTTGCGTCGATGACGTAGATGATGCGGTTGGCCTTGAAGGTTTGCACGCGACGGCGGACGGCGGCGATGTCGGTGGTGGCGTAGAGAAAGCCACCATCGGTTTTGCGGATAAGGCAGGGGCTTTTGTGCTGGGTGCCGTCGAGATCAACGCGGGTGAGTTCGGGGAGTTCGATGACTAGTGCGCCCGCGCTTTCAACGGCGAGCCCACGCACGACCAAGTCAGCGACCATGGGCGCGAGCTCGTCGGCGTAGGAGGATTCGCCTGCTGAATCTCGCGCGGTGACGTTGACGTGCAAGCGTGCGCAGGCAGAGAGGCACTCGCGCATGGTGACGTCGGCGAGTTTCTGCCAAACGGCATATGTCGCGGGCTCTTTGCGCTGTAACTCGATCAGCGCTTGGCGAGCGGCGGTGAAGGCTTCGGTCGCGCCATCGACTTGCTCTTCGCATTCGGCGAGAGCCTTTGGACCCAGGGCGTGTGTGTGAACAAGAGCGAGTGCGGCGAGATCGCGCTGGCACTCAACTTGTGCGGCTTTGTATGCGGTATCGAGCTGGTCGAGCGTGATCTTGTCGATGATGATCTGGCCTTGGGCGGCGAGGCGTTGCAACCGCGCGGTGACCATCGCGATGGGCAAACCCCAATCGCCGACGTGGTTCTGGCGGATGACGGTGTGGCCTAGGCGTGTAAAGAGTCGTGCGAGAGCGTCGCCGATGATGGGGCTACGAAGATGGCCGACGTGCATTTGTTTCGCGAGGTTGACGCCCATCAAATCAACGACGACTATCTCGGGCTTTGTTGCGGCGGGCGTGCCTAGGTCGGCGCGATCAAGGCGCGCGACCAAGGCTGCGAGGGCGGCGGGGCGCAGTTTGATGTTGATGAAGCCGGGACCAGCGATGGATGCGTCGGTCAAGGGTTCGCAGAGGTCGATGAGCATGGGCGCGGCCATCGCGACGATTGCCTTGGCGGCGTCATGCGGTTTCATGCCAAGCTTTTTGCCTAGGGGCATCGCGGCGTTGCATTGGTACTCGCCAAAGTCGGCTTGCTTGACAGTCGAAGCGGCGGGGGACTTGCTGGCTGAGGGTGGCTTGCTGGCTGAAACCAAGGAGTCGATCAAGCCTTCAAGAGCGGGGAACGCGGCGTGAATCGCGGCTTCAAATCGAGCGGCAAGGATCGCGCCGGGATCGATGTCGTTGATGACGTTGGGCGAATGAGAATGAGTGGTATGCGGATCGCTGGTGGGCGTGCTTGCCATAGGGGGCATGGTAGAGGGCGCGAGAACGGCGAGGGCGCAAGAAGATGCGGTGTAGAAAGGTCTTGGTGAACGCGGGCGAAACGCTACTTCTGCCAGGCGATGAGAATCGCCCGCAAGCGGTCGGCAAAGGGGATCATCGCCGACGAAGGCGTGAGCGAAAGAGGATCATCGATCGCGGCGAGCTTGCTATTTATAAATGCGGGAATGTTGAGTTTGGCGAGGCTTGCGAGTCGCGCGCGCACCAACGCCTGGTCGAGATCGGCGTTGGCAATTGGCACAGGTGCGGGCGAGATTTCGCTTTGCGAACGCAGTTCTGTGGTGATCAGCACGATGGCGTCGGGCGCGAGGCGAAGAAGAGACTCGGTATCGAGCTCGATGTATGGGCTGCCTTGTGTAATCGCGGGCGTGCCACCAAGACGCACAAGCATGTCATGATGCCAGGAGCCTGGGCCTAAAGCTGCGGGCGGATCAACGCTGATGAGCAGGAGCACGCGCTGGGGCTGGTTGCTGTGTGTGGTTCGAGGCGTCCATGCGCGGTCCATTTCGCGGAGAAGCTTTGACGTTGCTGAGGCTGGGTCGTTGATGGTTGGCGAGGTGCCTTCGAGCCTTGCGATGAGGGCGTCCATCGCGCGAGTTGCCTTGGGGATGTCTTCAAGGCTGAGCATGGGCACGGTCAGGATTTCGAAGCCGCGTGACTGTGCTGAGTTAAGCAAACGCTGCGAGATTGGCCTTGCACTTTGTTGCAAGAGAACGGCGGTTGGAGCGACGCGAAGGAGAACTTCTTCATCGATGCCTGCTTCGTCGCCGGCAGCGGGAATTGCTTGGGTAGTCGCTGAGTCGTACGCGTGACGAGCGACGATGCGATCACCCAAGCTCATATCGCGCAAGATCACAGCGAGCCCGGGCGAAAGCACGACCAAACGAGCTTTGGACGTGGTAGCAGGGGGAGTGGTTGAGGGGGAAGTGGAAGTGGCGGAAGTAGTGGGGGGGTTAGCAGTGGAGGAGTTAGCAGTAGACGCGGGCTCGCGCGAGCATGCGGCGGTCGCGCCTAATGCGAGCGTTGCCAGCATGAAGATCGTAATTGCTTTCGCTCGAAGCATGGCGAAGTGTACGAAAGCAGAACGTCTGGGCGCGCTGTCGAGTTGGTTAAGGCGAGCCAGTTGGTCAAGGCGAACAGTTGGTCAAGGCGAGCCAGTTGGTGCTGCGGGCTGGGTTGGAGTTGGTCTTTGTTTTTGGCGATGCGCTTTCCATGCGTGGTGAGCGTCGTTGCTCAGGATTGTTGCACGTTTGGCGGAGGCTCCCCAGGCACGCCGAAGAACTTTCGCCGCGGCGTTGGCATGAACGCCAGCGTGGACACTGGTTGTACGCATAGCTTTGGCGGCTTGGCGGATGGATGCTTTGAGGTTTGCGTTTCGGGCTGAGGTTGGGGTTGGGGTTGGGGTTGGAGTTGCGGTTTGAGATGGGTTGCGTGAGGTGCCGAGCCGTGCTTTGTGGCGTTTGCGTGTTGCAATGATGACCGATGCAACTATGCCAACAACGGTGAACCAGAACCAGAGCATGAGCGCGCGCCAAGGCTCGATGGCGTCGGCAAATGCGAGTGTGGTTGCGCCTGCGGCGATAGCCAGGGAAGTTGTCGCGGCGGCGTGCTTTGGTGCTTTGGGAGGAGTGGCGCCGGTGTCGTCGAAAGTGCGCCAGGTCCAAACATAGAGCCAGGCAAAGGCGCGAGACGGTGCCATGACGATCCGTCGCGTCCAGCGGAACAACATGAAAGGAAGGCTGAACATGGCTGCTCCTAACATGGCTTCTTCTACCAAGGCCGCTTCTAACATGGCCGCTTCTAGCGAAGTGGGCTCGCGACACGCCAACCAGACCTGCATGTATGCCCACGCCAAACCGCATCCGTACTCGAAGGCGAGATTGAGCGCGAAGTGCCTAGGCACGAGTCTTGTTGGGAGCGGGTTATATGTGGTTTCGCGCGATAGCGGCGGCAGGGAGGAAGATGTGCACGGTTTTCGTTGCCAAAGGAGGCATCTGCCCGATATATTTATACTGTGAACCGCGCGACTTCTCGAAGTTCTGCATTGATCGACCCTGGCTGGCTCTTTTTGCTGGCGGGGATTGGTTTACTTGGAGCGGTTGCGATCATCCCGGCGCAGCGCGATCTTTCGGATGCACGGTGGATGCGCGATCGAGCATTGGCAATCGAGAAACACAGGCAGGCAAGGTTGGATCGGTATGCTGAGTTTTTGAGCGCCTTGGATGAGCGTGAGCGAACGCTGATTTTGTCACTCGCCGCAGGGCAGTTGAATTTGATCCCGATAGATCGGGCACCGATTCCTGGAACCATCCGCACCGCGGCAGACGCTTCGGTATTTCCGAGTTTAGAGCCGCCACCGGCGAAGATGCCACAACATGTGGTGACGCAATCGACACTGGCGAAGCTGTCGTCGGACGAGCGTTCGCGGGTATGGGTTATTGCGGCGGGGTGCTTTTTGGTGCTGATCGGGCTGTTGCCGCCTTCAAAGGGATGGCGAGGGCTGAAGAACGAGCCAAAGGAACTGCGGGCGAGGTCGGCGGGTTCGCGGTCAAGCGACGATCATCATGCCTCGTTTGTGACTGGTCAATAGGGGTTGGCAAAGGCGTGGCATAGGGTGTGCGAACTACGAATTGAGCGTGGTAAGGCAGTTTGATTGGCTTTGCTTTGGCTGCTTCGCGTTGGAGAAATAAAGCCTGATCACACCATGAACGCTGCGCGATCATGGTGGCACGAAGGCAAAGCACGAAGGCAAGGGCACTCGTCTTGGGTGGTGCGGCCTACTACTTCACGAGCGAGGCAGTTGTAAACTGATTTACGCCGCTTCGCGTTCGATCGCCAAAGCTGCAATGGCGGCAATCGGTAAGAACGCCAATCCAAGGATGGCGATCAGGGCGGCGGTGCTGAGATTGGGTGCTACCTCGGGGCGGATGACGAGCATGCCTACTGCGAGCGAAGCGCACGCAACCAAGAGGATACCGAATTGTCGAAGTCTTTTGGTCATCAAACGCACCTCTGAGCACGAAACTAGACGAAACTAGACAAATCATGGCCGTCGTAAATTAAACGGTTTACAAACAAGAACCCTGCAAACTCGTCAAGCAAGCGGGCAACTTAGCTACATGAATTGCCAAGGGCCCTAAACTGAGAGCCAAATACAGGGGATATGCCTCGGTAGGTCGAGTGTACGCACTGAACCGCGATGAATGCAAATATCCAAGTAAAACGCTTCAGCTACAAGTTGGCTAATCACTTGGTGCGGATGTGGATTGGCGGTGGATGAAGTCCGGATCTGGAGAGAGGGTCCATTCTTTAGATAGACTGATGCCATATGCTGTAGACTCTGGGCTCGAGCTACACGGCGTTGTGGGTCACGGTTCGGCGACAGGCAAGCAGCAATTGCGCGGCGGGCAGGTCTATGTGTTTGTTCCCGGCTGAATGCTCAGCTTATATCGCGACTTGTTTGGGTGTAGATTGGTGTGGTTGGTGGTGTGGTTGGTGGTGTGGTTGGTGGTTGAGGCACGAGCAACGTTCTCGGCAATTTCCCGGCATAGATAAGGAACAGGAAGCTAATGAAGGTCATCTGCGATCGCGGCGCGTTGCTTGATGCCATTAACCTCGTGAGTGGTGCGGTCGCGGCTCGCACGCCAAGGCTTCAGCTCACCTGCGTGCGCATCACGGCGACCAAAGCCGCTGGCGCGGGTGAAGTCACGTTGTCCGCGACCGATGGTGAGATCGCGCTTCAGCTGACCATTTCGCAAGTTGATGTGCAGGAAGTTGGCGAAACGCTGATACCCGCCGACCGGCTTCGCGCGATCATCCAGGCACAGGACAATGAACCCACGCTGACGCTGGCTTCTGATGGCGAAGCGGTCACGATCAAAGGTGGCGATGCCAACTTCAAGATTTTGGGCTATCCGTCTAATGACTTCCCGCCCATCCCGCAGTTTACAGACGTCGTCACGGGCGCGGGCGGGGTGAAGGCTTTGGCCGTGATGACCCACCCGGCGGGTTCACTTTCGGAACTGGTTGCCCGAACGAGCTTTGCGACCGCGCGCGAGACGACACGGTACGCGATCAATGGCGTTCTCTTTAAGCGCGACGGTAAGCGGTTGGAAATGGTTGCAACCGATGGGCGTCGGCTGGCGCTGGCGCGAGCCAACTTGATTTCATCGGAAAAAGACGCCAAGGCGATGTCGTGCATCATCCCGACCAAGTGCCTGAACATGTTGCAAAAGCTGATCAAAGAGCACGATGAGCCGGTGCAGATCGCGGTTACGGACACTCAGATTTTGTTCGCGTTTGGTACCGCCGCGAGCCCGGGCAGGGCAACGCTGGTGTCGAACCTGGTCGAAGGAACGTTCCCACCGTACGAAGAGGTAATTCCACGCGATCAGGACAAGCGGGTGACATTCGACCGTGACCTGATGAGCAGCGCGGTGCGTCGTGCGGCGTTGTTGACCAATGAAGAATCGCGTGGCGTGCGGCTGAACTTCGAGCCCAAGGGCAAAAGGCTTGACCTTTCGAGCCGAGCACCAGAGATGGGCGAGGCCAACGTTCGCGTTGATTTGACGTCATATGACGGGGAAGCCATCGAAATCGGCTTTAATCCTCATTTTATCACTGACGCGCTAAAGGTGATCACCGACCCTGAAGTGATTATGGAACTCAAGGCTCCGAACAAGCCGGGCTTGATCAAGAGCGGCGCGGACTTTGTGTATGTTGTGATGCCGGTGAGCTTGCAGTAACTCAAAGGCGATGGCGATGGCGAACGAGAACTTGCCAAATCTGGATGAGGCACAAGCAAGCGTGGCTGATTCGAGCAGGCTACATGCGAGCGGGCTTATTCGAGCGGGGCTGTACCGGCAGAACCGCTGAAAGATTTGCCCATTACCTCGCCTATGGACGAGATTGTGGCGTTGTACTCGCGTAACGGTTCGCACGGCTGTCGTTGTTTGGGTCTATCTTGTGCGATGATTTCACGCCTGAGAGCGATGTTGTTGTGCTGGTTGAGTTTTTGCCTGGGAAGATGCCTGGGATGTTTGGCATGGTCCGTATGCAAATCGAGTTGACCAGATTGTTTGGAAGAGTTATAGATTTCCGAACGGCGAATGAACTCGCGCCATATTTCTGTGATTCGGTTCTTGCTCGAGCGAGGCTTCTGCATGCCGCGTGAATTTCATGATGAAGACCGTGTGTGAGTGACGCACATGATTCAGTCGGCACAACGAGCGATCCTGTTAGCGGGAAATCTATTCAAAGAGGCGCTCGGGAATACGAGATGCGGCTATTGGTGATCGTAAAATCGATCGAAGTAATCGGCGAAGCTTCAACGAAATTTTGTGCGTCTTCGAGATCGGCTATCTCGAATAAACCTTGGCAAGAAATTCGTGGGATGCGCAAGCGCCTCATCCACGGGGTATGAACAAGTCGATTGCGCGATTGTCTGGAAAACTCTTAAACTCGATCTTCCTCCATTTATCATCGAGTTAGACAGCGCGCTGGCTGCTTGGCCGCTGAGCGGGCCGTCTGGCGGGGCCGTCTGGCGGGGTCTCAGGCGAGTCCTTAGACGGGTAAGCGTTATGCGTATTTTAAGTGTGTTGCGAGTTGCCAGGGTCGATGTACCACCCCACGGGCAAGGGTCCAAACATTTCACTTGATGAAATGCGTGCCTGAGTAGATGCTTTATGCCTGAAATGGCGATACAACCGTGGAGTTATGCCACACTCGCCCGAACCTCAAACACCGCTCTCAGAAAATGCGCCCGGCGTGTCCATGGGCACAAGCATGCCGCCTGACGTGCATGCGGATGTTAACGCGTCAGCCGAGGCTGCGGCGAAGGCTACACCGACGGGCTTTCGCGCGTACTTGAAGCTCGCGCGACCTAAGCAGTGGACCAAGTCGGCCTTCGTGCTTGTGGGGCCGCTGTATGGTTTGGTAGATCATCCCAAGCCTTTGGTTGAAACGTTAGTGCCCGCTCTTATTGCTGCGGTTGGCTTTGCGCTTCTCGCCAGTGCGTGCTATGCGATCAATGACATCGTTGATGCGCCAAAGGATCGGCTGCATCCACGCAAAAAATGGCGACCAGTAGCTTCGGGGGCGATCTCACCAAGGGGTGCGACAATCTTTGCGGGTATTCTCGCGGTGCTTGGGTGTGCGGCTCTTGTTTCATATGGCGAGGCGAGGTGGATCGTGCTCGCGCTAGGGCTCGTGTACGCCGCGAATGTGATGGTGTATTCCTATTCGCTCAAGCGGGTCGTGATCGCTGACGTGATGTGCTTGTCGTTGGGGTTTGTGATCCGCGTGCTGGCCGGGTGTGCGGCGGCGGGCGTATCGCCGAGCACGTGGCTGCTTAATTGCACGCTGTTCTTTGCGATGTTCCTGGCATTTGGCAAACGCCTAGGCGAACGGCGAACCATCGTTGGCGACGCTTCAACGATTCGCTCGGTGCAATCGGCGTACACCGATGAATTGCTTCGCATGATGACGCTGGTGACGGGGGTGGTAACGCTGTTGACGTATGCGGGGTATGTGCAATCACGCGATGGGACGTTTCGTTATGTGCTGAGTGGAGCTGCGAAATCGACGGACGCTGTAGGCGGGACTGTGGACACAACCGACGTCGCTAATGGAGTTGCAAACACCATCGCAGATTCTGGCGCGGGCTTTAATGCGCTCTGGCCGACCTTGATTCCGGTGACGTACGCGCTCTTGCGTGCGATTGTGCTGTTGGAACGCGGGCGCTATGACGACCCGACCGAACTTGCATCCAAGGACTTTCCGATGCAGCTTGCAGTAGTCGCGTTTGCTGCGTGTACCATCGCTGCGGTCTTTTTAACATGACAGGCGCGCGATGGGCACGCGACTGGCGCGTGGCAGCATGACTGGCGTTCCATCAAACTCAACTAATCTGCACGTGTTCGCACGCACTGCATTAGGCTCATCGAAAGCAATCACATGATCGGCGACGGCTGGAACGACGACCCATCACTTCGGCCCTCGGCGGAGAGCCTTGCCGACGCCACGGCTCGTTCGCGTCGCCGCGTCGCGATTGTTACCGGGACACGTGCCGAGTTTGGATTGTTGAAGCCGATCATGTACGCGGTGCACGCGGATGTAAGGCTCGAGCTTGCGGTGATCGCGGCGGGTGCGCACTTGATTTCTCCTGCGGAAACATTTCGCGAAGTTAAAGCTGAGTTTGCAATCGCCGACATCGTGCCGATGCAGGTTGCGGGTAGAGTTGGCCGCGGTGCAGATGTTGAGGCGCTCGCGCGAGGCATCTCACGATTTGGACGAGCGTTTACCAAATTGCGACCAGACTGGATCATGGTGTTGGGGGATCGCATCGAGGCGTTTGCTGCGGCGACCGCGGGCTCGGTGGGCGGGTACGCCGTAGCGCATGTGCATGGCGGGGATCGTGCCGAGGGCGTGGCGGACGAAGCGATGCGGCACGCGATCACGAAGCTTGCGCACTTGCACTTGGCCGCGAGCGCGCAATCGGCGCAGCGGATCATCGCGATGGGCGAAAGGCCCGAGTTTGTGCGCGTTGTTGGCTCGCCCGCGATTGATGGGCTAGATGCAATTGAGCCAATGAATGATGCACAATTCGCCGCGCTAGGCAAGCCAGACACGGTTTTTTTGATGCACCCGGTGGGTCGGCCTGATGAGATCGAAGAAGCAGCGACCAGCGAAGCGTTGGCGGCGTGCGCGAGCGAAACTCGCCGCGTGCTCGCGCTTGAGCCCAACCATGATCCTGGTCGCGATGGCGTGCGCAGAGCGCTGGGCGCAGCGAGTATGCACGAGGCGGGGCCTTCGCTTGCACATGCAAACCCGGTGATTAACGAGCGTGTGCTGGTGCGTTCGCACATTCCGCGGCCTTTGTGGCTCGCGTTGTTAAAGCGCCTCGCGCGAGATGGCGGCATACTGGTGGGCAACTCGAGCGCGGGATTGATCGAAGCGGCGGCGCTAGGTGTACGCGTTGTGAACCTGGGGCACCGTCAAGCTGGGCGTGAGCGCGCTGGAAACGTGGTTGATGTTGAGCACGAACAGGCAGGCGACATCGCGCGAGGCATTCGCAAAGCCCTAGCGTTGAACGTGAACGCCATAGAACATCCGTTTGGAAGTGGGAAGGCCGGCCTCGCGTGCGCGCTTGAGCTAGCCGAGATCAACCCGCATGATCCAAGGCTGCTTCGCAAGCGGTGCACGTATTGAAGATGCATGTTGGTTTGTTGATCTGTGCTACTACAACAAAGTCGACGTGAGCAGCTTTACTGATTTATCTCTTCGCGCCGGCGCGAGCCTTGGCATCCATGAAGGAGCCGGGCACGGAGACGCGAGTAAGCAAGACGGTGCCTTTTTGTTGATCGGTGCGATACAAGAAGAGTTCTTCGCTTCGGCCATCGAGGATGTAGAGGATTTCTTCGTTGCCAGCTTTGGCGGTGAGCGTGGTGTACATGCCGGTCTTTGAGACCATGCCTTGCGCGCCTGCATTGCCCGGGTTCCAGAGGAACGCCGCGGCGGCCAAGAGCGCGAGCGCCGATACGCCGAGCACGCTCGTCAGTGTGTCATGGTTACCACGCACGGCGTGCGAACCAACACGTTGCGCTTTCTCGATAGTTGAATCAGTTGTCATCGATCAGTCCTCTCAAGTTTCGTTGCACGCGCGAGAAAGTGGCAAACTATCTCTACGTGTTTCGTGCGTGTGTTGTGGCGAGAAGGTGTTCAATTGGTTGCTGTTTTATCGGCTCGGGATCGCCGCGGCGTCGGCTTGCAGATCACGATAACCAACGGTGGTGAGCGTTAGGCGGCTATTGTCCCACCGCATCGTGAGTACTTCCTGATTCGCCGAATCAATGATGTAGATCGCGGCGGTGCTACCCGCGGAAATGTCGCCGCTGATGAGCGTGTAATCGCCACGTGCGCGCTGTGAGCCAACGGGCGCTTGTGCGTCGGCGGACTTTGGCTGCACCACTACGACGCCAACGAGCACAAGCAGTGCAACATTCGCCGAGGCAAGCACGCCGCGAAGTGCAGCGCGGGAACGAGGTTGTGAGCGGATGGCGGGACTCGGGGTCGTCGAATCACATGCGAGATTGGCGTGATTCTGGTTGGTGTTTGCGCTTTGCGGCGCGGAAAAAACATCGGGCGTGTTCACAAGAACCTCCTAGGCCAGTGACTCAAAATGGACACAAACAAAGACTGATACGCAGGGTCCAAACCATTTGGAGGCGAGGCGCGCCGTTAGACTTAGTCTTGGTGGCCACGCTTGGCGGGGATAGCGTTCGCGCCGACGATGAGTCCGAGCAGCACGACAGCGATACCGTAGTACAGAAGCGTGGTGGGGCTATCTTTTTTGCCTGGGGTCGGGGGTCGGGGGCGTTCGTCGACTTCGGCGGTTGAAATCCCGCCGCCGCTCTGTGCCAACACAGTTGTTGGAACGAGCGTCGAAACGGCGAGCAAAAGGGCCGCAGCAAGCTTTCGTGGCTTTGCGCGTCGTGCTCGCGAGGCAGACAAAGGGCCTGGAAGTGGTCCTGCAAGTGGGCTCTTGACGAAATGTACCTGTGCAGTCATGTGCGCATGGTACGGCGCTCAGCTCGTCTGCTCAATAGCCCTGTTCGCCAAAGTCGCTTCGCCGTCTAGATCTCGGTGTCCCACCATGAGAGCACATCGAGGACGCCTTCGACTTCTTTACTCATTGAGGCGTAGTTAGCTCTTTGTTTAAGAGCTGGATCAGCGTTTGCCGGGCAGGCAAAGACTGAGACGCGTTCCAAGATAGCCAGATCGCCCAGAGTGTCGCCGATGCCAACGAGGCGACTGCGAGAGTAGCCCATCATGTCGACGAAGCGATCGATGCCGGTGCCTTTGGAAACGTGGGCGAGATCACAGTTGATCCAAGCGACGGTGTTAGAGACGCGCAAGGCCCAGCCTTCCTTGGCGAATCGTTGGACGAGGATTGGTTTGAGTGCGAGAAGGGTTGGCGTGTCTTGATGCCAAAGGCTGATGGAAGCGGTTTTGCCGGGCTGGATTACAACGCCCAAGGGGACGATCTCGCGTTCGATCCAGGCTTGTGCAGAACGAACCATGGCGAGGTGGTCGGGCGAGATTGCGGGGTCGATAGAAAATCGATTATCGCGTGGGTCATACAACCAAACACCCATTTCACAGATGATGGGCACACGGATAGCGAGCAGTCGAGCCAGCGCTTCGGCATAGGGCTGGGGCCGACCCGAACAGAGCGTTAGAACAGGCCGGGATTCGCGCGGTGCACGCGCGTTGGAGGCGGCGATACGAGCGAGGGCAGGTGCATCTAGGGGGGCGTGGTTTTCGGGGCCTAAGCAGCCATCAATGTC
>JBBRGG010000039.1:0-18109 GCA_038240875.1 Phycisphaerales bacterium
ATGGCCACGCCCTTGTTGGTAATCTCATATTCGCGCGTGTCGATGGAGTGCTTGCCGCTGCGCATCTTGACCACCATCAACATGCGGCGCAACTGGCCATCCAGCGAGACGTAGCGAAGACGAATAATGGCATCAGAGAGAAACGAGATAGCATAGTTGGACAAGCCTAGCGTGGTAAAGTCTTCTTCAACCTCGACTGTCGAGATGACCGTGACGCCTAGCCGCGTGAGCGCGACAATCATGCGGTAGAGGCTCTCGCGAAAGTCGGTGCGAAAGGCAGGCGCAAGAGCCAGCTCAAAGCCCACCAGGGAGTCGATCACCACCCGCTTGGCCTTGACTCGCTTGACCGCGGTCACGATCTCGTTCACTGTTTCATCCACCGAGAGGTCCAAGGGCCGCAGGTAGAGCACTTCGAGCGTGCCATTCTTGCGAGCCTCGTCAAGCTTGAAACCCATCTTGTCAGCACGAGCCACGTACTGGTTGGGCAATTCTTCAAAGACCGCGATCACCCCTGGCTCGCCTGCTAGAAGCCCTGCGGCAATAAAGTGATTGCCCAGGATTGTCTTGCCCGACCCTGAAGGCCCGGCTAGCAGCACGCTCTGCCCCGCAGCGATGCCCCCGCTCAGCATGATGTCAAGTTCGGGTACGCCGGTAGACTGGCGAAGGGTGTTGCGCTTCTTGTCGGTCGGTGCGGTCAGGCCAAAGGTGCGCGGGAAGACCTGCACGCCGTCGCTGGTGATGCGAAAGGTGTGCAAGCCCGGCACTGTCTCCTGGCCGCGGCACTTCATGACCTGCATTTTGCGCACAATCGAGTTGCGCTCGGTGACTTGAAAGAGCCAGAAGAGCCCGTCGGCCACGGTGAAGACCGGGTTGTCACGCAGTTCGCCCTCGGAGTATTCACCGATAAGAAACGTGGTCGCCTGCCAACTGGTCAGGTGCAACGCAAGGCTTTGCACGAAGCTTTGCAGCTCAACTTCGCCTCCGCTTCCCGAGCCGTTGTTCATGCTCTGAGCCTTGCGAACCACGGTGCGAAAGGAATCAACCACGACAACGCCAGGGCCGACCTCTTCGACCACCTTAATGATCTCGGCGAGCACCGACCCCAGGTCGTTTTTGAGCACCATGTCGCTGAGGTTGATAAAGCGGATGGACTTGTCAAGCTTGGCCTGATCAAAGAAGGAGAACTGCTGCTGGTAGCGCAGCATCTTGATGGCCGGCTCGCCCAGCACGGTGAAATAGAGCGCGGGCTTCTGCGGCGTGGCGTTCTCGAACATGATCTGGTGTGCGAGCGTGGTCTTGCCGCAGCCTGGCGAGCCAGCGATAATGTTGAAAGAGTACTCGGGCAAGCCGCCGCCCAGCACTTCGTCAAGACCAGCGATGCCGGTTTTGAGCTTGCGGATGACGACGTTGTTGCGAGTTGAGGCAGACGACGTAGGTAAGGGCGTGCCGGTTTTGCCCGAGGCAGAGCCGGTTTTACTGGATGCAGAGCCGGTTTTACTAGATGTAGAGCCGTTTTTGCCAGCAGGCTTGAGGCGTGTGCCGCTGGCAGCCTTTGTCGTACCGCTGGCAGCGATAGAAGTTGTCTTGCGTTTCATTATGTCTCCTCGGTTCTTGAACGTACCAGGCCAGCAGGCAGATCTGGCCACGCTTGCCGCACCAACTGATGCATCAATCCCTCGCCCACAAACGTGACCAGAAGGTCAAGTAGCTGAGCCACCAAGACCTCTTCCCACTCTCGAGCCGCGGCCTCATTCTTGCCACCTTCAATACTGTCAAGGCCTGACAACGAGCCGTCAAGGTTGACCGTGACACTCGCAAGCTGTGGAACTCGCCGAGCCGCGATCGTGAGCGCTCGCGTGAGCAGCGAACGAAACCCCGCGACGCCCGCGAAGGTAACCAGCACCGTCCTAAGTTTGTCACAGACTCGCGCCGCCGGTGTCGAGGATGCCGTATCTGGCCCTGTCCTCGACTGCTTGTCGCGCGCAGCCTCTCGTGCGAGAAGGCGGCTTGCAAGGTCTCGAGATGCGAGAGAAATCGAGTCCATTAAGGCTGTCCTCTGTCGCAAACGGAACTCAACGATGTCCCTCAATCAACAATTGTCTTCACCGCTTCGACCTGGCACTGAGATTCAGTAAAGATACTATACAGCAATACGCTGCCAGATTAAAGATCTCTCGCACGAACAATAGCTACCAGCGCGAAATTTTCACAGCAAGGCCGACCCAGAAGATGGTGTAAAAGGCTACATTGTCTCATGCCGCGGCGTCGTGCCTAGAAGCTATTACTTGAAGGTAGGCGGCTCATCAATGGTACTTGCAGCGCAATAGAGTCATGAATTTGGCTCTTGTGTCGGGCTACTAGTTGCTCGCGAAATTGCCATGAAAACCCTCTACTTCTATGAAATGAAGCCAGGCGTAGAGCCTTGCTTTGGATTGTGCGATGTGCGCGAGTACGAAGAAGCGCACAAGAGAGACCAGACATGTACTCAAAGCCAGGCTTTGCTTACAGGGAGGCAAGATACGAGCAGATTTTCTTCAACGCAGTAGAGCACAAATCCCTTATTGGTTAGGCTCTTCATTGATTTCTTTTGTTACTTTAGTCGCGAGGATGTCGGTGGTGGCGGCGCTCTTGGCCACGAGCTGGTGCGGCAAATGTAGAGCCTTGTCAAGCACTTGGTCCTTGCCTTTGGCGATGCCTTCGCTGGTCGGCTGCATATGCACAGTGGGTTGAACGCCCACGCCTTGGTGCTTGAAGTCGTCTTGGTTCATCACGCGCATGCCGGTCAAGACTAACCTGGCGCCGCCAGAGACGCGGAACTGATTGATGTTGCCGTAGGTCCCGGCGGGGGCTTCGCCGACGATCAGCCTCATCGCGCTGTGCTCGACGATTCTCATCACGCTCTTGGCGTGGGAGACCGCCCGGCCATCGGTCATGAAATGCAGCTTCGCGTCGATGTGTGGCTTCTTCGGCGGCAAGGTCCAGTTACTCGCTTGCCATTCCACGCTTCGCAGCAAGCGGCGACGAAGCAGCGCGATGTTCCATTTCGCGCTTTGCAGGTCCGTGTTGGTCACATTGGCCAGAAACAGAATCGCGGCTTGGTCGAGGTAGCCACGCACATCAACGACCAGTGCCTTATCGCTTTCGAGTTTGCGAATCAGCGAGCGCTACTCCTGCACGCCCATGCCGACCAAGTTGAGATAGAGGATGCCGGGCGCGAATTCCAAGCCATTGACGAGGCGCTTTGGTTCGGGAACTTCGTTGCTATCAAGCGGCTCTACGTGAAGCGTAAGCAACTTTGTTTCGCTCGCTTTACTTCGCGCGACTTCTACCATGACGAATTGTGTGTTGCCGATTGTGAGCAGTCGGCGAGCGAGCACAACGCGCATGTACTGGAGCGTGGCCGCAGAGATGCGAGGCGTGAGCTCGCGCGATTTGGCCTCAATGGTCACGCCATCGATGGAAGTGATCGTGTCTCCTGGAAGAAGCCCAGTAGCTTCGCCAGCGTCGGTCACAACAAGTGCTTCACCGATGAACCGCGCAAGCACCGGCAATGGCCGCTTGTATCCGGTTCCGGTGCCAAAGACCGCGCCTTGCCCATCTTTGGACGCGGCTTGCATGCGTTCAAGCGTGGCTTAAAAGGCCTCAACAGTTTCGTTGGTCGCGGCCGAAGCAAGTGCGGCATTAGCGCCGCATTTCAATCTGTCTCGATCTGATCAAAGTACGGATAAAAGCGCGAAAGCGTTGACCACGCGGCGATCACGCCCGCAAGCCGCGTCGCGCGATCAGAATACTCCGGCGCAAAGTATGTATCGCTTTCTATATACGTAGCGAGAGCTCGCGCAGGAAGAAAACGCCTTTGCGCATCAACCCACATCGGCGGCACGATCGCCACCCAGACTTGCTCGCGTTGGCCATCAGCACCAAGTACCAAACCGTCTTCAGTCAACTTAATTACTTCGCCGCCGCTCTTGGCAAGGGGCGCGCGACTCGGGCGTCAAGGGAATGATTGTTCGTGTGCATGCATACACCGCCTTTGCATCAGGCGGCGCGATGCTCACGAGCGTGTCCACATAACCGCAGAATCATAACGTCGCAATTCCCTATGCACCATCAGGGAATCGTTGTTGCGACGCGCAAGCCCTTGTTAATCGCATCACGCGAAACTTGATCAAGGCTTGCAAAGGAAACCACGCGAAGCTCGGGACACACCGATTCAAACGCGTCTTCCAACGCGATGATCAATTCTGTATCGTCCTTTGCTGCGCCAACATCGCGGACTATCTTTCGCGAAAGTCGATTCCACTAGGCGAAGATTGCTTCGTCGCTCGCCTCGAAGGCTCGAATCACGCCATACACGCAGGCAAGAGCCGCAATGTTTCGTGCTTCACGATCACTCAAAGGCGATTGCGCAACCGCGACAGGCTGTGGCTTGGCTGTAGTGGTTGTGACGATGTCGTCGATGACCGCGTTGCCGCCACCGCTGGTGCCAAAGCCCATGCGAAGCCACTTGGCATCCTTTGCAACATGCGCGATTGTCGTGACAGTGGGGGCCAGGGATGCAGGAGCGGAAGCAATTGACGATTGCCCCTGCCCACGATCAAGCCAGTGATCAAAATACACAGGCCGATCATCGGTAGCCGGTCCACCGAGAGTAATTGTTGATCTGTTGGATTCGCCGTCGACTTGAAGGTACGCGCTCGCGCTCCCACTGGCTTCTTCATGGCGAAACTACGCCATCGCGCGAACCCACATATTTTGGAACGGTGTTGCATCGATATCCAACTCGGCAAAGATCGGCGACGAAGCATCGCTATTGTTGATGGGACGTAATGCGAGCGAGCCTTGTGCCGGATTCGCGTCGGTGATCTCAACCCCGCCGTTGTCACTGGTAATGGTCCAGCCGCCGGGTATCGCGCCCGTTGGCCATTGATCGAAGCCTTCAGCATACATAGGCGCGATGCCAGCATCGGTTGGTTCGTGGTTTTTGCCCGCGCAACAAAGGCGCATCCAATCATGCCGACGCTCACCAATGCGGCTTGATTCGCCGCTCCAAACCGCGAGCGTGCAAGAGCACAATGATCAACGAGTGTGCCAACCGCCCGCGCACTTGCAAAGTTCGTGTACACATAGCCAAACCTCCCATGCGTGCCCGAGGGCATGCGCGAACGATCATCGTTGACCTGCACTGAGGTCAATACCCACAATTAATTATGAAGCATGCGTGAAGACGACTCGTGCCGCCGATTCACAGCCAGCCTAATGCCGCCCCCAGCGGCTATCTCTTACCCGCCGAGCTTGGGCTGATCCGTCTTCTTTCGACCCTCCAGATACAAATCGATAAGCTTGACAACATCTTCGTGCAGCGCCATCGCGGCGGTGGTCTGATCGCCCGTAGTAATATTGTTAATCATCACCGAAAAGGCAATGGTACGATCACGATCGGGATCAATCACATACCCAGAAAGCGTGCGCACGCCATTGATAAAGCCGCTCTTGGCGTGCAACTCGTTCTTGAGGTTGGCATTGCCAAAGCGCGAACGCAGCGTGCCATTACCGGGGGTGGCCATGCTCTTTATATAGGGGCCGCGAAGCTTGGAATCCGACGCCATCACATCAAGAAATCGTGTAATCGTCGATGGGCTGACAGCGTTGTTCCGTGATATTCCCGACCCGTCGGCAACAACAGTAGATGCCGCCTGCTCCGCGCCCAGCTTTTCCGACAGCACCATACGAACCACCGCAGACCCATTGGCCCACGAGCCAGGAGCCTTGGAGATCTCGTGCCCCATCCGCTTAAGCAGCGCCTCGGCGTACATATTTTCCGAGTCCGCGTTGCAGCGCTGTAGAATCTCGCCGATGGGCGTGTTGATAACCGCCAGAACCGTCCCACCTTCAAAGTTGTCATCGTCCGTGGCTAGCCGAACACCCGCTGGAACATCCCCAGCGCCCGCTGCTCTTCCACCAATTTCTACCCCCGCCCGCGACAAGTGAGCGACCAAAACCTGCCCAAAGAACATCGGCGGCGTGTCGATCGTCGCTTCGATCGGAGCCTTGCTTGGAAATCGTACCGAACCGGTCAGCACAAAGTTATTAGTCCCGATCGCACGCGAAAAACCAATCGTGTTCTGCCCCTGGCCAACAGTGCGAGCTCGGTTCTCGATTCGAATCCAAGGAGCTAGCGGCTCCATCGCGATCATTGGTGCCGTCCCGACGCCGTCGGGATTGGGCCTTGGAAACACGGCGAGCGTGTTCGCGCGAAAGTTAACCCCCGCAATTTGCGCAGAGTGTGGCTGGCTGAAGTTTCGTTCAGGCCAATCAGGATGGATGAACTCGCGATCAAAGACGCGGTCGTCAATCACCAGTTCTTGTACACGTTTTCCATCTACCTTCCCAACACCAAGCCCATTCGACGCCGCTTTCGCCAGCGCGTCCAAAACAGCCTCAACAGTCAGTGGCGGCTCGGAGCGCTTGAGCACTTCAGGGTCGCCCAGCGCAGGGTCGCCGCTACCTCGAATGACCAGCACGCCATCTTTGATCACCAGCTCGGTTGTGAAGTTAAATTCCGGACGCAATACCTGTAGTGCAGCCCCGCTTGTAAGAAGTTTTTGGTTCGAGGCTGGAATAAGCGAAGTCCCGGAGCGATGGGAAGCAAGAACATCGCCGGTGCGTGTGTCGATGATGCTCACACCGACCGTGGCCTGACCAAAGCGACCTTTGGTAACAAGGCGTTGGACGTCATCGGTAAGTGCTTGTGCACATGCCAAAGCCGGCGCGAGTATGCTCGCCGCAAACCCAGCGAAAAGACCAATAAGCCCAGCTCGCGCGTGCCAATAGCCTCGATGCCCAAGTTGACCCTGTCCTACTTCTCGCGTTGCATTTATGCCTGCACTGGTAATAAGCAATGAAGATCCATGGTGATTCGCAGTCGTCTTTCGTGTGGATATTGGTATCAAGCATTCTTCCTGCGTGTGTGTATTCAATCAGAAATAGACTCAACAAAATATGACTGAGGCAAGTTGGCAGCCACGAATCCCCAAACTAAATACTTGAACTCAAACCGATGATCTACTTATGACAAACACCACGTCTTTCGTGTCCACTACATCGGCCAACACCCGCTCGAATCTGCAACACCTCGATGCCCATTCCAATTCTCGGTCTACCTCACCTTCCAACCCTCGTTCCACCCGAAACATCTAGAACGAATAAGCCACACACAAGGCCTAGCCGGTTCGCCAGCCTCGGCACTCGTGCGATCGAATGATGCCCGTTTGTACGATCAACTTCGCGCGAACTAGTAGCATCGCCTTTGACACACTCTGATGCATGCCGCCGTGTATGAGTTATTTCCCGGCCGAAGGCTTGCGTGCTTTGGTCGCCGAAGCCTTCGACGCCGACGAAATACTTGATTTCAGGCCAGCTTTCTGACCCTTATTCTGGTCCGCTTTCTGGCCCGCTTTCGACTTCAAATCTGGTGCCGACTTTCGCCTCGACTCAGCCTTTGACCTTTGCGCTAGCTTGCGGGTTGCTTCGATTGGGGCGGACTTTGTCAACGTTGCCGATAGCTGTAATGATCCCTTGGCAGTGCGTGTCGAAGGCACTTTTGCAGCAGCGGTTCGTAGCCCGGTTGTCTTCGATTCATTGGGTTGGTCTTTAGGTTGGGCTTTGGGTTGGGCTTTGGGTTGGGCTTTGAACCTTGTAATCTCTTGCCGATCAGGTGAGCGCCAGATTGTCGGGCCAACCTTGTTTCCAGCCGTCTTCCCGGCTTGCCTTCTGGCCTTTCCGCTCGAAACAGCTGGTAATCGGCAGAATTCCACAAGCACAAACACTTCATCTATCTGTGCTTTAGATGTAATCTCCCAATTTGACCACCGAACGCCATCCACGCTCGGTGCATTTGATACTACCTCACGCACAGACTTGGCTAATTTGCGAACATCCAAACTTGCAAGCGCTGCATCCGGCATTGCAAGGCATACCCGAGGCTTGACCGGATCGGGAATCAGATATGCAACAACCATGTGCCATTTGGAGTTCCATTTGGAGTGCCCTTCGAGACGAGCAGAATTACTTGACAGGTAACCAGTTGCGTCAGTCAACTCCCTGCCCGGTTGAGCATTCGATAGCCCGGCTGTCCCGGTTTCTACCGGCAAATCGCTAGAAGACTCATGAAAGCATTGAACTTTTGGCGGCACCGCTGCATATTCAAATGTCCAGTGCCATACGCCATGCCACGTCACACATTCGCGTACTTGGTGCAATTCGAGTAATTTCTCGCGTGCATGCTCGAAGAAAGGCACGAGCGGTTTGGCAATTGCCGCGAGAAGCTCTGATTCATGAGGCTGTCGAAAGCGATCTTGCCAACGGCTTCGTGTTTGGATTGGTAACGCCATTACTCCCTCAAACCTGAAATCCAGATTCTACTGGTGAAATAGCTGCTCCAGAGTTGAAGCACAAATCATGACTAATCATGGCGAATCGTGACATATTTTTACCGCAACTGCTCTAAATTTAACTTCTGCAATCAAAAGGTCTAAATCGAATATATTTAAATCTTTAGACTGTCCTGTACGCGTAGAGTTGCAGCAGAAGCACAAACACCTATCGGACAAAGTGTAGTCTCAGTTCAAGGCTTCTTCCCTCGCACAGACAGGGATTCGCCTCAGCCCATAAGTGGTCTGTCTCTAGCTCGGCTCATGCCAGAACCAGTCAAACTCTCGTCTCTCCAAGGCAGTATCATGCAGGCAGATCCAAGCGTTTGTCGTAAACCTTGAGCCATCGCGTCGGCTTTGGACATGTACGAATGTGTTGCGTAGTTTGATCAATATTGGAGGTCGCGTGACCGCTTCCGATCAATCGTCGTTGAAGTTGTTTCCCGGGTCGCCTCTGAATGATGAGGCACAAGGCTCGCCCACGTCCAAAACGCCTACGTCCCAAGCTCCTATTTCGCAAGTTGCACATAGCCCAGAATCGATGCCCGCCATTGCGGGCGCGTCGATCCTTGTCGTTGATGACAACGAACAAAATCTCGAACTGCTCGTGGCGTACCTCGAAGACCTTCAATGCGAAATCCGCACCGCGCGTGATGGTCCAGACGCACTCGAAGAAGTTGCTAAAAAGCGTCCAGATTTGATCTTGCTCGACGTGATGATGCCACGCATGAGCGGCTTCCAGGTATGCCAAAGACTCAAACGCAACCCCGCCACCAGTACAATTCCTGTACTGATCGTGACCGCGCTGAACGAAGTTTCAGACGTGGAGCGAGCCGTCGAAGGCGGCGCGGACGACTTTCTCACCAAGCCAGTCAATCGCGTCGAACTCCTTACGCGTGTTCGTTCGCTGGTCCGCGTCAGCTTGCTCCAGCACCGCTTGCAGCAAACACTCGACGAACTCCGCAAGCTCGGCCAAGGTTGATTGCTGCCGCGAGAATCAGGCTTTAACCTTGCAGCTATCAGCAACCACCGTTTTCAAACGCAATGAAGAACGCCGCGATGTCGTCGCCGGTGATGCCGCCATCGACGTTGGTGTCCGCGCAGCCGACCCCAGATTCAAAATCCGAGAAGAAGGCAGCGATGTCGTCGCCGGTCACGCCGCCGTCTTGGTTGTAGTCCGCCGGGCATGCCGGGCATGATGAATTGCTTCCCGGATCAAGCTGCGTATTGCCAACGTAAAGAACAACGTGGTATCCCTCGTCGGCACTGACTGTATCGACGGCGCCAGTGGTCAATGAAGGGTCGGCAAAGTCGCCATCGTTGTCAACGTCGTAGGTCACGCGTGCGCACAAAACCAGTCCCCCCAGGTGCCGGGAGTCGGCGGGAGGAAAAATCGACGTATCCATGCCGTTCCACGTGGAACAAGAGGCGCTGCTTGCCCACAGGCTCGCGCTTGAAATTGAGTCTGAGTCACCCAGATTGAGCGCATCAATACGGTAACTACGCGCTGAATTGCGGCCAAGGATGATTTGACCTTCGCGCAGGATCAATTCAAGGTCGTAACAACCCGTGCCGGTGCGAACCGCACGCAAGAGCGAAACTGCTGGTACGTCAATAACGGTTTGCCCGACAAGCGTTTTGATAAAAGTTGCGGCGATGAAATAGACGTTGCCATAGGCGTCCATCGCCGGAGCGGATAACGATGGCCCAACAAAGAACGGAGCCGCGTCGGTGAGCGTGGCGAGCCTGCCAATAGGTCCGTCGCTGGCGTTGATCAAACCGTCGCCTTCACCCGCATCACCGGTAAACGCTGCGCCATCAAGGCCAAAGTCGCCACGTATAGCTGAGCCGGTGTTCGTAGTGGGATCAACCCACGCGGCGAGAGACCAGGTGACCGCCGAGTTTGGAACTGCTGGGTTGAACGAAGCGACGGCAATTGCGTTTGCCGGGTTGTCGGCGAAGCCTGCGGCTCCGCGTGAAATAACCGCCGCGATCATGGCGTTGCCTGCTTGATCGCGACCGATGGCGACTTGCCCCGAACCGCCTCGAAACGTCGCTTGGCTGTCGTAATGGCGGAACTCGCCATCGTTGGTAGACCAGGTGGTGTTGTTGCACACGCTCTGGATCGAAGCCGGAAGAGAGAGCAAACGCCCGGGAACGACTTGACGACTCGCATTTACGCCATTCACGACGAGCGCGTTGACCTTGTTGCTCGCTTGGCTTGGCTGCGCGACCATGGCGAAGGTCGAGATCGTACTTGGGAAGAGGGCAACGGTCGAAACCGAAGGCGAGCCGCGGTGGTCGAATGCGGTGATGAGGTGAGCGGTAGAAGCAATAGAGGAGTTCGCCGTCGTCTCGATGCGCAGATCACCCGCGAGCGAGGGCGTCAGGGACATGGGCAAGCCCCCCAAGAGCGAAGCGGGCACAGAGTTTGGCGTTGCAAGGGTGATTGGTTCGGCGTTGATCAAACGGACCGAAGCGTTGGAGGCGCCGACTCCCGAGATGAGGTTGACTGAAGTGGTGCGTGAGGCAACCGCCGTGCGGAAGATGTTGTTGCCAGCGAGGATGTCGGTTGAAGAAGTCACGTTGAAACCGTCGGCTCGAAAGGTGAGGTTGTTCGAGGCGTCGATGGAGCCGAGCCCGAGCTGAGAGCGATCAAGTGTGCCACTGTTGATGCTGTTGGCGGCGGCGACCACGCGCGTGACGTACAAGCGCGTGGGCACGAGCGGGTCATAGCCGATCTGCGCGGTCACGATCTGGTTGAAGAATGGGAAGTTGGCACCTAGCGCGACTTCTTCATATTCAAGGACCGCGACACTTTGGCGTGTAAGCGCAGCTGGTGGGGTGATGTTGGTGACCTGAGTCGTGGTGTTGTTTTCCGTGGTGTTGAGGCCTGCGCCAGCTTGGGACCAGAATCGAAACGCGCTCGCCGACGAGGCGGCGTTTTGGATCAGGTCCGCGCTGATGGTCGCCGGGCCATTGAGCACGGAGAAGCGCGCAGTTGAGATCTTGCTCTGCTTGATGAGTGGCGCGATGCCAAATGGTGTACCCCATGAAGAGTTGGTCTGGGTGAGATCAACGACGAAGCTCTGGCGCTGGAAAGTGCTGGTCCAAGGGGCGAGAGCGTCGCCGGGCAAGCCGTTGCCGCCGTTGGCATTTCGGCTGACGCTGTCTTGAGCGGAAAGATTCGAAGGCTCGATGCAGGCACAGGTCAGCGCGAGCCCGACGGCGAGAATGAGTGCGCGAGGGGTGTGAGTTGTAAAGGGTAAATATGGCGAGTAGATCAGGTGTGGCAAGTTGAGCATGGGTACCTCAGCAAACGAACGCGCACATCAAACATTTATGCGCAGCTTCAGGAAAAAATTTGTTTCTAGCCTCAGCAGTATGGTATCGGATCGTTGAGAGGTACGCACGAGATAACATGCGGTTTCACGCGGTCTTTACCCTTCCAAAAGTACCGCGATCTCGCCTGCGAGCCTTGCATTAGAACGTGCCAGAGCGATGTTGGCTTCGAGCGTTCGGCCTTCGGAGAGAGAGTGCAGTCGCCCGAGCAGGAACGGGGTGGTGGCACGCCCGATGATTGCCTGGGCGACGGCTTCGTCGCGAGCGCGTGCCAAGAGCAAGGCAAACTCTTCGTGGTCCATCGCAGCGTCCTCAGGAATCGGGTTGGCCACGACGATTGCTCGGCCAGACCGGGATAATTCCATGGTAATAAAGCGAGCCAAACTGGCGACGTCGTCAAACCTTGCGTCTACCCCGACCGAGGATTCACGCAAGTAGAACGCCGGGAATGAGTTGGTCCTATATCCAACTACGCATACGCCTAGGGCTTCGAGCATTTCACGAGTCGCGGGCACATCTAGGATCGACTTAACGCCTGCGGTTACAACGGCTAAGGGAATTCGCGCAAGCGCGGCCAGATCACCACTGATGTCAAGATGAGTGGCTAAGTCAGGATGCACGCCGCCTAAGCCACCGGTCGCAAATGTGCGCACACCAGCAGCGTGAGCGATTTCGAGCGTCGTGCTCACGGTAGTTGCGCCATGCCCGAGGTAGGTAGGTGAATCTGGGGAGCCAGCTTTTGCAAGAACCAGGCCAAGGTTTGCAGAATTGACCTTTGGTACTTGATGAGGTGGTGAGTCAATTAAAGTTGCGAGTTCTTGGCTATTAATTCCCACTATGGGTGAGCCAGCGACTATGCCGACGAGCGCGGGCGAAGCTCCGGCGGAGCTAACTTCGTTGGCGAGTGCTTCTGCAAGTGCAACTGCGTTTTGTCTGGGCACGCCGTGTAAAATGAGCGTGGTTTCTAGCGCGACAGCGGCCTTTCCTGCACGATTTATCAAACGAGGTAAACCCATCAGTCACTGTACGGCGAAAGAACCAAGGACGGAAACAGGTGGAAATAGGTGGTCGGTGTGGTGGTGTATAGGTATCGCTCTTATTGGAATTACTGAGATTATTGAAGAAATTGGGCAATATGGCTCGACAAGAGAGAGTACTTAAGGTAGTTTATATGAGCGGATTCCTGCTACGAGAGAAAGGTTTCAAATTAATCGAGGCATCGACGTTCACTGTGATCTGGTGAACGCCTGATAGGTTGCACGTAGATGATCTCGTTTGAAGCTTGATTCAGAGTGATTTCGTGAAGAATCGGAACGAGGGGATTGGAACGAAGGGCGTTCCTTATTAGGCTAAGCACACGTGCTTATGCCAGGAGGCAGCCGATGGGTACACGGGCAACGTCGGAACAAAACGAATTGGTTTTGGCGCGCAACAGCAATGGCGGCGGTAAAGAGCTATGCAGGGGCAAAGTGGAGTCTAACAAAGGTTTCACGCTGATTGAGTTGTTGGTCGTGATCGCGATCATCGCGCTCTTGATTGGCATTTTGCTGCCTGGTCTTGCTGAATCGAGGCGCTTAGCCAAGGTGATTATTTGCAAGACCAACATGCGGACGATGGCGCAAGGCGTCAACAACTACGCATCGGAGTATCAAGACAAGATCGCGACGTTTAGCTGGACGCGAAACAAGTGGAACCCGTCAGTGACTGCGCCCGCAGGACTGGCCGACTTGCGTGGGCCTTACTCGGACGATCTTCGTGGCGCCTCGGCGCAAGCTGTCGCGATCATGCGGACGCGTGGCGATGCGCCGGATATGCCCTTTATTCCGCTTTGGCAGCCTTTCGTACTCTACAACCACTTGGTGCTCCAGGAGTATCTGGACTTGCCACTACCTTCGAAGTATGTGGTGTGCCCTGACGACAAGAACCGTTTGCGCTGGCAGAACAAGGCGGACTTCCGAGCCGGGCGTGCCGGGCCTCAGCCAGATCCTTCAGACCCGAACAATTGGCGCTGGTCGTACTCGTCGAGTTATCAGTACACGCCTTCGACGTATTCGCCCGATCGCGGCGATGCGCCAAGGTTTAACACCATCATTCAGGCGGGGCTTCACTTCCAATACCAGTTCAGCAATGCGGCAGCGGGCGATGGACAGAACAACGTCTTGGGTCGTCGTCGCTTTGGCGATGTGGCGTTCCCGCAGCAGAAGGTTCTGCTGATCGATCAAGCGGCGCGCCACTTTGGCAAGCGAGATTGGTACTACGCTTATCCGCAGGCTAAGCTGCCTATTGCGTTTTACGATGGGCATGTGCGGTTGATCGAGACGGGCACGCCGACGCAGATTACCGCCGGGCGTGCGCGTGGTGCGGTTGCGAACCCTGGGTATCAGCCCGCAAATCCGCGTGGCAACGGAGTTACGACCTTCCAATACCAGCCAAACTTTTGGGAAGCTCCGCTACGCAATGGTACTCGCGTCGGCTCCGAAACCGTCATCGGTTATTACAATTGGACGCGCGGTGGGATGCAGGGTGTTGACGTCAACGGCGACGAGATCAACACGGCCAACTGGTAATTGGTGGGAGGCAGGCAGCTTCTCGGGCGTATTTCGACAATTTGTGTGATTCTTTCGCCGCCCTTGTAGAGTTATGAGGGCGGTTTTTCTTTGTGCGCGTTACTATCAGGCATGGCTATTGGCTCCATGCTTATGAGCAAGGGTATTCTTTCGCGCGAATCGCTCGAGCGTGCGCTCGCCGACCAAGTTGTTAGTGGCGATCGGCTCGACCGGGTCATCATTCGGCTTGGGCTTGCTCGGCGCGAGGATGTACTTCGCGCGGTGGGTGAACAGTTTGATCTTGAAGTTGTTGACATGTCCACGCTCGTTGTTGATGCGGCGACGCTTGGCTTGCTTCCGCCCAAGCTGGTCTTTCGGCAGAAGTGCGTGCCTATTGCCAAGCGCGATGGCGAGTTGACGGTTGCGACGAGCGATCCCTTTGAGGCGTCAATCCTTGATGAGCTTCGGCTGCTCGCGAGATGTCCGATTCGGCTTGTGCTCGCCGACGAAGAAGAGTTGCAAACGTTCATCCGCGCGAACTATGGCGTGGGCGGTGACACGCTCGACGCGATGCACGCGGAAGCGGGTTTGTCGCACGTCATCGAGCCCAAGACCAACGACGATCTTGAACAGGCACAGGAAGCAAGCGTTATTCGGCTTGTGAACGACGTGTTGTCAGAGGCGATCAACGACCGCGCGACGGATGTGCATATTGAGCCTTATGAGCATGAGCTGGTGATTCGGTATCGAATCGATGGCGTGTTGCAGCGGGCGAATGTGCCGCCGACGATCCATCGGTTTATGAACGCGATTGTCAGTCGCCTTAAGATCATGGCGAACATGAACATCGCGGAGAAGCGTCGGCCACAGGATGGCCGCATCACGCATCGGCATCGCGTGCCTGGGCAAACGCCACAGGAGTATGACCTGCGTGTGAGCGTGATACCGATGTTGCATGGCGAGGGCGTGGTGCTGCGAGTGTTGAGCAAGTCAACGGTACTGATGAGCTTGCCTGATCTTGGGATGCCTGCGGGTGTGTTGCAGCGGTGGCAGGGGCTGATTGCGAGGCCACACGGCATCGTATTGGTGACTGGGCCGACGGGTTCGGGAAAGAGCACGACGTTGTACGCGTCGCTTAACTCTATTGTGTCCGACGCGATCAAGGCGATCACGATTGAAGATCCGGTTGAATATCACGTCAAGGGCGTGAATCAGATCCAGATCAACGCGAAGGTAGGAGTTGATTTTTCTGCTGGATTGCGAGCGATTCTTCGGCATGACCCGGACGTTGTGATGATCGGCGAAATTCGCGATAAGGAAACCGCCGAGGTAGCGGTGCAGGCGTCGCTGACTGGGCACATGGTGTTTTCTACGTTGCACACGAATGATGCGTGCGGCGCGGTGACGCGATTACTCGACATGGGCGTTGAGCCGTTTTTGGTCGCGAGCAGTTTGGAAGGCGTGTTAGCGCAGCGATTGGTACGCAGGGTGTGCGCACAATGCGGGACCAAGGTCGCGGCGGAAGTGGGGGAATTGCCCGAGGATGTGGCGACGCCCGGCGTGACGATGTTGACGCGGGGGACGGGCTGCCGAGGGTGTCGATTGACGGGGTATCGCGGGCGCGTGGGGGTGTATGAGTTGCTGCGGATCACGGACGCGGCGCGGGAAGTGGTGATGCATCGAGCCGCAGCGCCGGTGCTGGTGAAGTTGGCGAAAGAAGAAGGTACGCTATCGACGCTTCGAGAAGATGGATACACGAAGGTGTTGGCGGGCCAGACCACGCCAGAAGAAGTGGCGTCGGCGCTGGTGATGTAAAGGCGGGGTGAGTAGGGAATTGCGAATCGCGAATGGCGAGTCGCGCAGTGCAAAGCATCCAAAAAATGACAACCCCGCGATTGCTCGCGGGGCTTTCAAAGTGACCCCAATGGGATTCGAACCCATGTTTTCAGGATGAGAACCTGACGTCCTGGACCGGGCTAGACGATGGGGCCAGCTTCGACGCGTGTACCAATGCGTCGTGTCATCGTGTTGGGTGCTTGTGCAAGAGCCGATTTTTTGACGAGGGCTCGGCGGCCTGCTGTAAACACTCAACGCACGCGGTTCCAGGCCCGCGTGAGCAGAAGTCTAGGGCACAATTGAGGAGTGGACAACCAGCAACTAAACAAACGAAACCGACGAGAAAGATTTGCGCTGCGAGAAAGACTGGGGCTGCGGGCACAACACCGGCAGCGAGCCATTCGGCGTATTCGTTTATGTGGTTCGATTTGCCGGTTCGATTGGCCAGTTCGATTGGCTGTTTCGTTTTGACAGGAAATCAAGTTTCGATCAGGCGTGCGTGGATGCACGATCGACCGCGGAACGGATGCTGATCAAGACGTTGCTTGAAGCTGACCTTGGGTTTAGATTGCTCAGTCCTGCGTTGGCGTAGTCGCTGATGGGCTGCATCGACGCGGTGACACATTGTCGACGCATCTGCGAGAGGGCATAGACGGCGGCTTCTTGTTCCGATTGGCCGACGACGGCGCCTAGAGCCGTGGTGTTGTGCAATAACTTATGAGAAGAATCGGCAGCTTCACGCCAGTGGGCGCGGTAGCAATCAAAGAGTTGAATATGGCGGATGCTGAGGGTGAGCCCCTGAGCCTCGAACGCTTGCGTGATCTTGGCGATTGTGGGGAAGGCACGGCCATCGGTGTGATGGGCACAGCCTGAGGAATCGAGGGCGGACCAGCCCGAGGCGTACAACTCGTCGATTGCGAAATCTAAACCCATATGGCACCAGTCCTTTCCGAGAGCTCTGCGTGGTGCTCAGAACTGCACACGAGAATTTTCTGTTTTAGGGACACCAGAGAAAGTAGCGGTTCTCTATTTGAAGAGGAGGCGAAGCTAGGCTAACCATTTGCGGCGTATGAAATGTAGTCTAGCAGCACGGTGGAAGCGGTCGCTACTGGCGAGAGAGGTTCTTGTGCGGAAATTTGTCAAAAACTTGGCCGAAATTTTCATATTTTTTGTTAGCTGTACGCACATATGCGGCAGGGGACTGGTAACGAGATTAGCGCGGTCAGGAGCAGGCTATCGGTCGCGGCGGATGACGCGGCGGAAGATTTATGCCAGAAGCACGACGATGTCGTAGAGGGCATGGGTCGCGACGACGACGCCGAAGCCGCGATTGATAAAGAGTATCGCGAAGTACAAGCCCGCGACGGCGTAAAAGACAAAGAGATCGCGCGGCAACGGCGACGCGCCGGCGTTCGCGTGATACATCGCAAAGGCTATCGCTGAGAGGATTGCGGCCAAGCCATTGGAGATCGGCTTTGATAGCCTCATCACGTCGGCGAAGACAAAGTGCAGTGCAAGGATGAGGATCAGGCGGAACAAGAGTTCTTCGTACAGCCCCGCGCCAATAGACAGAGTGAGGCGATGCTGCCAAGGCATTAAAGCGATATCGCCAGCGGGCCCGCCTGGGCCTTGATAGGCCGCGAGATTGCCAATTTGATGGCCAACTTGATTGGTAGCGAGATTCGCGACATTAGTAGCTTCGTCGAGCACAATTGTCGGCTCGAGATGCTTGCCAAGCAGGAGCAGGCCCAGGACTAAGAGCGGCAGAGTCCAAAGGACGGACTCAAGAGTCATGCCAAGGATGAACTTGGGGCGGACTTTCCAAGGGTCGCGTTCGAGCGTGTGCCAGATGAGCAAAATCACGATGAGCAGGACTGCGGGGAGGTGGAAGCTCAGCGCACCGAATGTTTCAAAGACGTCGGAAAGAATTGATCGGGCGGCGATTGTTTCGAC
>JBBRGG010000040.1:0-18091 GCA_038240875.1 Phycisphaerales bacterium
ATCGCCTAAGCGTTCGCTGATTGCGCGGATGGGTGCGAAAGAACGCCGTGTTGGCGTGTGTATCGCAACGTTCCACCTTACTCCGACGCTGCACCAAAAAGCCAAGCGCGGCGACGTTCGCGCGGTTGGCTCTGGCCCGAAAAACGCACGATAAATTGCGATGCAGCAGAAGGATTCCATTCAACCCGTGCGCGTGCTGACCGAGGGAATGTACCTCGCGACGTCGTGGACGTGGTGCATCGGGATGTTCCTGCCTGTGATCTTGATGCGCGACTTTGGGTGGTGGGCGTGGGTTGCGTTCGCGATTCCCAACGTTGTCGGTGCGGCGGCGATGGGCGCTGCGCTGAAGCGTGATGGCGCGAGCCAGGCGATGGTCGCGGCGCACGCGCCGATGATGCGGGTATTTTCGATCGTCACGCTCGCGTTCCAGGCTTTCTTTTTGGCTTGGCTGCTGACTGGCCTGGACAGCGGATTGCTCCGGGCGGCGATGTTGATGGTTGTGCTGTGCGTGCTGATCTTGTCTGGGCTGCACGCACGCTGGCCGGTATGGTCGCGCGTATCAACTGGTGTTGTGTACGTGATCTCGATTGTGTGCGCGGGGTTGTACGTGGCGCAAGTTGGCCTTCCCACGCTTCCAGCGACGAAGGTTTCACAGGCGGCGGACTTGGCGCTGCTCGCGCCAGTATTGATCATCGGCTTTGCGTTGTGCCCGTATTTGGATTTGTCGTTCCACGCGGCGAGACAGCGGACGCAGGGACAAACTGGCACGCTGGCATTTGTCGTTGGGTTTGGCGTGCTGTTCCTCGCGATGATTGTCTTCACGCTTTTGTATACGCCAACGGTGCTGAATACGTCGCCTCTATCACCGGCGGCCGCAGCGACGGGCATAGTTCAAGGCGGAAGTTCGAGTGCGTTGGGCGGCATCGTACTGGGCGGGCTTTCGCTGGCGGCACTAGCGGTGCTCGTACATCTCGTTGCACAGGCGGCGATCACCGCGGGGATCCACCAGTCCTTTGCACGTCGCCATTCACTGGGAGCAATCACGCCATCGATCAAACGAGAAGCGAATCCGGGGATCTTTCAGAAGTTGCCGACGATGGCTTGGGTTGCCTTACTTTTGGTCCCTGTCGGCATATTGATCGGTATGCCTTCGTATGCCGGGTTGTCGATGTTTGAGTTGTGCTATCGCGCGTTTATGGGCTTCTACGGCCTGATATTCCCGGCGTATGTGTGGGTGTGTGTGCTGCCGACGTTTGGTTTGGCGACCAAGCCCACCAAGCGTCATTGGCGTGCATTCGTAATCGCTGTGGCAATTGCGATGCCCTTCTTTTGGTTTGGATTTATCGAGCGTGAATATGTCATGCTTGTGCCGGGAGTTTTGGCGCTGCTCGCATCACGGCTGTTGTTGGCTTTGAAGTGATGCCAAACGTTGCAACACGTCTTTAGCCGCGAGTGAAACAAGCGAATCCTCGGCGGGGTTGTTCGCGACGCGTACAAGAGCCGCGTTCATCGTATTGCGCTGATCGAGCGTGAGCGAACCAGTGTTAGCGAGAATTTCAGCCGCGAGCGTGTTGCCCATCACGAGCACCGCGTTCCTGCGCATCACCGCGAGGGGCGCACGCTTCATCGCGGAATTCACGAACGCGTCGCGTCGGGCGGCATCATTCCAATTCAGTACATCGAGCGCGACAAAGCCTGTTCGCGTCGGCAAGTACGCGCTGTTCACTGCAGGATCAACAGGTTGCGAGCTAGTTAAAAATTCGGCGAGAAAGCTCGCGTCTCGTGGTGAATTATGCGGGCATACTTCCTGGCAGATATCGCAGCCATAAAGCCAATTACCGACTTTGGATTGAAGATCGGGGGCGATAGGAATCGTGTGCTCGATGGTGATGTATGAGATGCACCTACTTGCATCGACACGGCGGGGCGTGATCGCACTGGTCGGGCACGCGTCGATGCAGCGAGTGCATGAGCCGCAGGCGTCGGTGATGACGTGCTCTTGCGCAATGGCTACCAGAGGCAGGTTTGTCGCCGCGCCCGCGAGCAGGATGTACGAGCCGAGTTTGGGATGGATCAACATCGAGTTCTTGGCTTGCCAACCAAGGCCCGCGCGCATCGCTAGCTCGCGCTCAAGAACCGGCGCGGTATCAACGAAGGAGCGAAAGTCGCTGCCTGGGTACGCCTTTCGGAGCGCGTCGGCAAGCGTGTGGAGGCGGCGTTTCATCACATCGTGATAGTTTCGGCCTTGGGCGTAGCGGGCGATCTTGCCGAAGCCTGGTGGCGTTATTTCGGAACCTAGTTGCGTGTTGGCTTCGCGCGATGCGTATACATCCGCGACCATCAGGAATGCACGTGTGCCTTGGAGGTGGCCGCGTGGATCGGCGCGCAGCGCAATATCCTTAGCCATGAAATCCATCGAGCCATGCGCGCCTGCTTCAAGCCAGGTTTGCAATTCGGCGATCTGTTGTGATGGCTCCGCTGGCGCCACGCCGACGGCGGCAAAGCCAAGTTGACGCGCGCGAGCCAGCACATCGCGCGTGAGTTCTTCTCGTGGCGGCAGGAGTTCCAACCAATTCGCAGGTGCTTCGATCTTGATCGAGCCGGGCTTGGGGAAGCGCACACGCTCGCGCGATGCTGCGTGCTGATTTCCATCAGATGCTGCGCCCGCTCTACCTCTTGGCTTGCGTCGGCTCATGTGCGTGGATCTCGTGCACACTAAAGACGTGCGATTGAGAAGCGTGCGTGCGTTTCAACATTACACGTGGAGCGAGGCTGGTTCAGGCTGCTTCTTGATCCATGAATACATGGAGAGAGCCGAATTTCGCAAGACCAGGGTGGGCTCGGGCAATTCTTTGAACCAGAGGCGTGGATACTCAAAGACGAGCCAGCCATTAAAGCCGGCTTTGGACAAAGCCGCGACGCTCGCCGCGGAATTCATGGAGCCCAAGCCCAAGGCGCAGGGCGAGCCATCTTTGTAATCCTTGAGTTTGACAACGGGTAGGCGTTCGGAGAGAACGTTCACACCATCGGCGATGGATTCGCCTGCGGCATGCGCAACGGTCGCGTTGTAGCAGACCGAGAGTAGAGGGTTGTTAACGCGATCAAGCACTTCGGCAAGATCGGCGGCTGTTAAGAACGAGCCGCCATTTTCAAGGAGGATGCGAACGCCGCTGTTGCGGGCGTATGCAGCGACAAGTCTCAAGCGTTCGGCGATGCGTTCGATGGCGTTACCACGGGCTTCGTTAGAGTGGATCTCAAAGCCGAAGACGCGGACATAGGGGCACTCGAGCTTGACGGCGAGATCGATGGAAGACTTCGCGAGCATGATGGAGCGTTCGGCGTCGCCTGTGATCCGTTGGAGAAGCGTCGGCTTGGCGTCAAACGCGAGGCTTGTCGCAAGGCACATGATCTCAACGCCCGCGTGCTGGAAGAGATTTCGTACCTTTGACGGAGCGCTGAGCGCGGGGTCGCACGCAAGTAGCGACGAATCGTCGCCAAAGGTGCGAAGTTCAACGCCGAGGTAGCCAGATTCGCTTGCGGTACGAGCGACCTGGTCAAGCGTCCATTCCGGGCAGGCAACGGTGGTGAATGCAGGTCTCATGGCGTAAAGGTTCGCAAAATGGATCGGGTGATGGGGCTTAGAGATTCAAAGTAACAGAACAATCTTTTAATTGCGGAGATTGCGTGTGTCGGCAGCTTCAGTGGTAAAGACTATGCGCCATTCTACGTCGGGAACCGGCGTTGTGCAGATGCGTCGAACAGGATATGTGCTTGCTTCGATTGTCAACTAAACGCCGACCGCAAAGCCACAAAACGAGC
This sequence comes from Phycisphaerales bacterium, assembly GCA_038240875.1. Taxonomy (GTDB): domain Bacteria; phylum Planctomycetota; class Phycisphaerae; order Phycisphaerales; family UBA1924; genus JBBRGG01. Next base: position 3,820 of record JBBRGG010000040.1, read on the forward strand.
CAAACGCTGTGACATATTTCTTGCGGTAAGTTGACCATGCTTGCACGGTTTGCCCGAAAACTTTAGACCACAATTGCAACATCGTGGTGCTTGAACCGTCTTTGCAACTAGCCGCATATTTGGTCGATGCAAATGGCAGTCAGGTACTTGGTGATCACATTGAGCAAGCCGATCCAAAGCGGGCGCGCGCTGGTAGATGCCACTTGGGATGCCGCTGCGCACCACGAGCATGCTGTTGCGACGCCGCATCGGTATTTGTTACTAGCCATCACTCACGCGTTCAATTCCGTACAGCCGTAAAGAGCGGCACACACGGTTCTTCTATAGATGTATTTGTCCTTCGATGATTCGCATGCAACCCAAACGTACCTGAGGTTTGTTGGTAATAGACACTGGTATCGACATGGGCCAAGCTCAGCGTGGTTGAGGTTGCAGGCTAAGGAGCGGGATGGTGTTGCCGAATCGTGCGACAACCTCGATGATGCTCGGTCGCTTGGGAGCCCTCGCCCTAGGATTCGTCGGTGCGGGCATCATCCTTGCTGGTTGTTCACACTTGCGTGGCGAACGCGAACTATACATGGACGAACGCGCTCACTTTATCGAGATGGATTCAACTTTATTATCCGCCACGCCTGTTACGCGAGTGGCTTCATGGCCTGGGCCCACGCACTACTTCGCGCTGGTGCGGTCAGATCCAGAATCAAGCTTTGCACGAAGCGATTCGACGCTCACATCGATTCCGGGCATGCTTGCTTCGGTATCGGATTCGCACGCGATTTTACTGTTACCGTTGGAAGAGTTAGTCATGCAGGCCCAGACTGAGCGCGATCACACTAGCGCGCTAGTGGGTGTTGAGTTAACTGGTGATTCTGGACTGAGTGCGGTTGGGCTCGATTCTCAGCCATAGCGCACCAAAGCTCAGACTCTTCTGCCCGCACAAGGTGCAAGCTCGCTGCCACAATGGCAAATCTCGAAATACGTCGATTCGCGTCGTACGCTCACGTCGGCTAGGCTCTAGCTTGGTATCGGCTTGGTTCTGATTTGATTTGATGTGGCTCCTTTCTGACGTGTGCCAAACCGAATCACGACCGCTTCCGGCGACAATTCTTCAATATATTTCCCGAAAGGCATCGCATGCATGGCTACGGCAAAGACTCGAACGCCAACTCACCTTCCGCTCTGCCTCCCGATAGTGCAAACCCAGCCGCACAGATGCACACCGATCTTTCGAACCGCCTTGATTACGTGGCGTATCTCCAGCTTGACCAGGTTCTCTCGGCACAAAAGCCGTTGAGCAACCCCGAACACCACGACGAATTGCTCTTCATCATTCAGCACCAGACCACAGAGCTGTGGTTCAAACTCGTCATCCATGAGCTTCGCGAAGCCATTCGTATGGTTGCGCAAGACGAGCTCGAAGCAAGCTTTAAGATCCTCGCGCGTGTCAAGCACATCCAGGCCCAGCTTCTCTCTCAGTGGAGCGTGCTCGCGACTTTGACACCCAGTGAATACGTCCAATTTCGCCATGTACTTGGGCCGGCGAGCGGATTGCAGAGCTTCCAGCACCGGCTTATCGAGTTTCTTCTTGGCCGTAAAGACGAACGCATGCTCGTGCTCTTCAAGCATCGCCCCAGCGTGCACGCGCTAATCGAAACGGCGTATAACGCGCCGAGTTTGTACGATGAGTTCTTGCGTTATCTCTCCCGCCATGGTATGGACGTGCCTAAGGAAGCGCTCGAACGCGACGTCACCAAGCCACACGAATCAATCCCAGGCGTGGTCCAACTCTTCAAGCGTGTGTATGAAAATCACGAGAAGTACTGGAATGCCTATGAAATGGCCGAGAAACTCGTCGATATCGACGAGCAGTACGCGCTGTGGAAGCATCGCCATCTCAAGGTTGTTGAGCGTGTCATTGGGTTTAAGCGTGGCACCGGTGGCACTGCGGGCGTTGGCTATTTGGCTCAGCGCGTCGAAGATCGCCTCTTTCCTGACCTTTGGGACGTGCGCACGATCATCGAAGAGCCGGGCGCATCACCAAAGGTTTAAACAGCTCAGGAATCGACGCGTTCGTACGCTGGCAAATGAAGTACAAAGTCGCTCCCTTGTCCGGGCTGGCTCAGCAGCTCGATCCGCCCACCATGGGCTTCGATGATTCGGCGAGTGATTGCTAGGCCTAGCCCACTGCCGCCAGCTTTGGTCGTGTAATACGGCTGGAAGATCCGCGCGGCTCGTTCTTGATCGATCCCAGGCCCCGTGTCGATCACGTGCAGTTCGATCCAATCCTGCTCAGGTTTCTGAAGCTGTGACTGGACCGCAGTACGGTCAACATCGAGCAATCCAACCGCGACTCGGCCTGCTCTGCCACCTTTGAGCGCGCCAAGCTTTGAAGCACCAAGGCCCTTGAGTACGAGTCGATTGGCTCGCAGAATAACCTCGCGTGGCCGTGTGCTGCCCTCGACTGGTTCGGGGCCAATAGCCTGCACCGCATTGAGTACGAGGTTGAGCACCGCTTGCTTGATCAGCTTGGAATCAATCGACGCCATCAAAGGCTCGCTTGGCGTATCGATGCGGAGTTGAACGCGTTGCCGCATAGCCTGTGGCGAATAAAAATCTGCGAACTCGCCCAGCAACTGGCACACATCAATAGGCACTTGCGAAACCCGCACCTCACCCGCATACGAAAGAAAGTCGGACAAGATGTCGCGCAACCGGTCAACCTCACGCCCAAGCCCATCGACTCGGCGTTGTAGGCGCGCCTTAGCTTCTGGCTCGTATGGTTGATCAAGAGGAATCTCCCCCACTCCTTCTGCGATGAGCTGCGCATTAAGTCCGATGGTTGAAAGTGGATTCTTGATCTCGTGGGTCAGGCCGCCGGTCATCGCGCCGATCTCGGCCATTCGCTCATTGGCTCGTGCTTGACGCTCGGCGTGCCGAGCCCTAGCAACCAATACACGCACGATTTGACGCGATACCAGCGCGGCCAACATGGCCCCGAACACGCCACCCAACATCATTGCGATCCACCACTCCAAATCAGATGCTCCATTGGCTCGTGACCACACTTCATCGATGATCCTAGTGAACTACATCTGCGACGGTTGATTGGTTTGATCTGAACCTTGGAGTGTGCCTGCTTGATTCCAACACTGAATCGAAGCCTACTGTCAAACCCTCTCTACTAGCCCTTATGCCCGCCGACCTGTCAAATCGGCTGACTCAATTCACTCTTTATAAATCCGCCCGCAGATAACCATAACAGGTAGTTTTGAACACTTTTTTGTCAAAGAATCAACAATCCCACACTTTGGGTTGACGTTGTGGATTGACGAAACGAACTGGTTGATGGTAATCTGAGCAAACGTGCGGGCTAGGCGAGAGCCTAGGCCAACTATTTCAGTGCCCTCGCCGTGGCGAAACGCCACGACGCCGCCGACCGAGCCGTGCCGTTGTCGCACGCGGGTTGGGAACCATGCGATACCCATTCGGGAGCGCGTGGTTAGCCGTGTGTTTATGCGTGGGAGTTCGCCATGAGCGACTCTGAGCCGACAGTCCTTGAGAATATCGATGGCAACGTGAAGTGGTTCGACCCTCGCAAAGGGTTCGGCTTTATCACAGGTCCACAAGGACAAGACATCTTTGTTCACTACACAGTCATCCATGGAGAAGGGTTCCGTGTTTTGAAAGACGGTTCACCCGTTCGTTACGACGCCGAAAAGACGGATAAAGGTTGGAAGGCGACCAAGGTTGTTCGCAACGAAGCCGTCGAAGTCACGGTGCCTGCTCGGCATGGCTATACGCGCAGCCCGCGACGGTGATCACCAGTTCCATGCCAGTTCCATGCCAGCAAAGGTAACGCGTTTTTTTACGGACCAGCCACTGCGCTCGCTGTGGCCGGTGCATTGATGGCTTTCCACTTTTGATACCAAGCGCTAGACAAAAATAAAACAAGGCCCGGCGATGTGCCAGGCCTCGTTGGGTTTGAGCTGAATTAGGTTCAAGCTGAAATGGGCTCAATCTGGAATAAGCCGACTTCGATCAAACCTTGGCCGTGCCAACAAGGCGGGCTTCGTCCTGCAAGATCGCCTTACGGCTGAGCTTGATGCGGCCTTGGTCGTCGATGTTGATGACCTTGACCTTCAGAACGTCGCCGATTTTAACCACGTCCGAAACGCTCTTGACATACCCATCTGCAAGCTCAGATATGTGGCACATGCCGTCGGTGCCGGGTGCCAGCTCGATGAAGGCGCCAAAGTCCTTCATGGAGACTACCTTGCCTGTGAAGATCGTCCCGATCTTGATCTCAGCGCACATGGCTTCGATCTCGGCGCGAGCGCCATCGATCGATTCGCCATTGGACGCGGCGAGCTGGACCGCACCCGAGTCGTCGACGTCGATGGTGACCTGGTACTTGTCCTGTAAAGCGCGGATCATCTTGCCACCAGGCCCGATGAGCTTGCCGATCTTTTCTGGATCGATCTGAATCGTGATGAGGCGCGGCGCGAAGGGCGAGATCGTCGCGCGAGGCTTGGCGATAACCTGCTCCATCACATCGATGATTTCAATGCGGCCACGCTTAGCCTGCTGGAAGATGCGCTCGATCTGGGAGAGAACCAGGCCACGAGTCTTTAGGTCAAGCTGGATGCCGGTGATCCCTTCGCGAGTGCCCGAGACCTTAAAGTCCATGTCGCCGAAGAAGTCTTCTTCGCCGATGATGTCAGTGACGAAGACTTCGTTTTGGTCGTTGTCGTCGGCGAAGCGGCCAACGGAAATGCCCGCGCAAGTCGCGCGAATAGGTACGCCCGCGTCCATCAGAGCCAAACAGCCGCCACAAACCGAAGCCATGGACGAAGAGCCGTTGGACTCGGTGATGTCCGAGACGACGCGAACCGTATATGGGAATTCGTCGGGCGCGGGGAGGATCGCGAGCAAGCTGCGCTCGGCGAGTGCACCGTGGCCGATTTCGCGACGACCCGGAGCGGCGATGCGCTTGACTTCACCCGTTGAGAAAGGCGGGAAGTTGTAGTGCAGAACAAACTTCTTGGAATATTCGGGGAGGAGCCCATCAACGATCTGCTCGTCCTTTGAAGTGCCCAAAGTGACAGTGCAGACAGACTGCGTCTCGCCACGCTGGAAGAATGACGAGCCGTGCGTGCGGGGGAAGATGCCGACGGTCGCGGCGATCTGGCGGATCTGCTCAGGAGCACGGCCATCGGCGCGATGCTTCTTCTCGACAATGAGGCGACGAGTCACTTTCTCTTCGAGACGCTTGAAAGCTTCTTTGGCCATGCCACGAGCCTTGGTGGTCGAGGCGAAATCGCCATACGTGCCATCGGTCTTGACAACGAAGTGCTCGTCGAGAACCTTCTTCCGAAGTGCATCAACCGCGGCGGAACGATCTTTTTTACCGGGAACCAAGCGAGCCTTGGCCATTTCGGTGTCCGCAATTTTGCGAACCTTTTCAATAATCTCGGCAGAGGGCAGGGCGAGCTCCCCGATGACCTTGGCCTTGCCAACCTTGGCGACCAGCTCAGCCGTGAGAGCAAGGATTTCCTTGATCTGGTTATAGCCAAACTCGATCGCGGCGAGCATTGCAACTTCATCGACTTCGGCAGCGCCGACTTCGATCATGTTGATGCCGTCCTTGTGGCCCGCGAGGACCAGGTCAAGGTCGGAAAAATCGAGCTGCGAAACGGTGGGGTTGAGGACGAACTTGGGGCCGTCGTCGGTGTGGACGCGACCAACGCGAACGGTGGCTACTGGGCCCTCGAAGGGAATTTCGGAAGCAGCGAGCGCGACCGAAGCCGCGGTGGCCGCGAGCACGTCGGTATCATTCTCGCCGTCGTGGCTCATAACGAAACACTGGATCTGAACTTCGTCGATGTAGCCATCGGGGAATAGCGGACGGATCGGGCGATCGATCATCCGCATGGTGAGAACTTCCTTCTCGTTGGGCTGGCCTTCGCGCTTGCGGAACCCGCCTGGGAACTTGCCCGCGGCGCTGGTCTTCTCGCGGTAATCGACGGTCAGCGGGAAGAAGTCGATCCCTTCGCGCGGAGCGGCACGCACCACGGTTGCGAGCACCGACGAGTTGCCGTAGTGAGCCATGATCGCGGCGCTAGCCTGGCGACCGATGATGCCGGTCTCAAAGGTGAGGGTGCGTCCGCCGATTTCGCGGCTGACGCGGACGAGTTTGGAGGAAATGTCAATCAGTTCTGCCATGAAAGAAATCCTTTACTGCGCGGCACGCCGCGCGTAGTGCTTGATTTCCGCGTTGGTGTGGCCGCGTCACGCAGCCCACAACCCACCCGCGAACATAAAGCCGCCGCCCACTTCAATGTGGCTTCATTGACTCATGCGTGAGGTCGTAACTCGACCATGCACGAATCATTGTAAGAACCAGACTAACGCGAGCACAAATTGAGGATCCCGACAAGGCGGATCTTCACCCGCAAGAGGCAGAAGGCATGGAACAGTCCGCAGGCCTCAACACTCGTGGGCCGTCGCGTCTTCCAACGCAACCCAAGGTATGTTTCGCAGCGAGTCAACAACACGCGCTGGATTGTCTACCTCGGTTTCACGCCGCCCACTCGAGCCGTGCTGGCTTGCCGCTAAAGCGACGCCCGACACGTTCGGCACCGTGCCAACACAGGCCCTAATGAAAGAGGAAACAGACTGTCCTGTGCCGACTGCCGCTTGAGCGAACAACACGCCAAACCGGGCACGCTATCAAAACTTGACGAACTACGTCTACTGCGAATCACAACCAGAAATTATCAAAAACGAATTCCAATCAGAATTCGCTCAACCGCTTTGTAAATACAAACGCCGCGAAGCAAATACTGCATCAATTAACTTCGTCAGACGCCACCATCACTACCCAACACTAACAAATCGGCCCGCATCCTGTGGGAAAGCGGGCCGTGTGGATTACTTGCGAAGGCCAAGGCGGGCAATCAGCGTCTGGTAGCGGCTCGGGTTGGTGCGGGCGAGGTACTTGAGCAAGCGGTTTCGCTTGGCGACCATCATCACCAAGCCGCGACGGCTGTGGAAGTCCTTATCATGACCGCCCATATGCTCAGCCAGAGCGGCGATCTTCGCAGTCAGGAGTGAAACCTGAACCTCGGGCGAACCCGTGTCTGAGGGGTGTACACGAGCTTTTGTGACGATGTCTAAGCGGTCGGCGGTATCCAAGGCCATGCGTCTAAGTACCTTATCTAGCGGGGTTTGGAAGAAACGTTACACCAAAGCACTTCCCAATAGACCAAACTCATTTGCTCGCGTCGCGCTAGCAGGCCTACAGGACAATCACTTTAGGCACTGGATACCTGCGAATCAATCTGGCGTAGTCCACAGAGAAACCAACTTGAATATACCAAAATCGCTCGGTTTTGCCCTGTCTAGGCGGATATCTTACCACGCTCAAAATGATAAACAGGGCGTCCTCAGCTAAGGCATAATAAACCAACGATTTCTACATTAGCTCCGCCCGCCTTCATTCCTCAGCAATCGCTATTGTGAGCACCCATGAGCACAACCCCCCCACACACCGCATCCTCAACAGCCCTCACCCTCGCATCTGCCACGCATGTGTTGCCTTCACTCGCCCACCGAGTGCGAACCCTTAAGCCCTCGGTCACGGTCGCGTTCATGAATCGCGCCAAGAGCATGCGAGCCGCAGGAAAAGACGTGCTCAGTTTCGCGGCGGGCGAGCCAGACTTTGACACGCCCAACGTCATTAAAGAGTCCGCCATCACGGCTCTTCGCGCTGGTCAGACCAAGTACATGCCGACGCTGGGCGATCTCCCGACCCGTGCGGCGATCGCGAAGAAATTCGCCGAGGAAAATAATATCCCCGGCATCACCCAAGACCACATCGCCATCTCCGCTGGCGGTAAGCACTCGCTGTATGTCCTCTGCCATTGCTTGATTGATCCACCCGAGCCCGGCCAGCCGCGTCAGGAAGTTGTCCTGCCCGTGCCTGCGTGGGTCAGCTACGCGCCAATCGTCGAGCTTGCTGGCGGCAAGATCGTCGAAGTTGCAACGACGGTCGCGACATCGTTCAAGGCTACCGCCGCCCAGATCAAAGCTGCGATCACGCCCAATACACGCATGGTGATTCTTAATTCGCCCAGCAACCCATGTGGCACGATGTATTCCGAAGCCGAGCTGCGCGAGATTGGGCATGTCTGTGACCAAGCCGCTCGCACAATTGCCCCCGACCTCATCGTTCTCTCCGATGAGCTCTACGAAAAAATCATCTATGGCGGGATCCCTCACTTCTCGATCGGCAGCATGCCCGAAATTGCCAATCGAACCATCACGCTCAACGGCCTTTCCAAAGCCTATGGCATGACCGGCTGGCGCATCGGCTATACCGGAATTCCTGGCGAATTCGGCAAGCAATTCACTGAAGCGATGGCCACGCTCCAAGGCCAGATGACCACCAACATCACTAGCTTCGTCTACCCCGCTATCCGCACCGCACTTACTGAGTGTGCGGGCGAAGTGGAAACTATGCGCAAGGCGTACGCCGCTCGCGCTGAACTTGTGAATACGCGCCTCGCCGCGATGCCTGGCGTCACCTGCGCCAAAGCCACAGGTGCCTTTTACGCCTTCCCCGAAGTCTCCTCATACTTCGGCAAGACTTCGCCCGGGGGCAGGAAAATCAACTCCGCCCTCGACTTCTGCGAAGCACTCCTCGAAGAAGCACTCGTCGCTTTCGTCCCCGGCGAAGACTTCGGCGGTTGCGGCGGCAAGCATGTTCGCATCAGCTTTGCCTGCTCCGAAAAACAAATCAACGAAGGCATGGACCGCTTCGCCGCCTGGCTTGAAAAGTTGAAGTAAACGCGATTCGATATTCAAAAACGAAACACCCCAGACGCCTTCGCCCAGGGTGTGTTTTTGTATGTTGTCCCTGCGACGCTCTTTCTGCGACGCCTAATAGTCGTCCCAGCTTTACTCGTCTGTATCCGGCCCGTGGAGCGCGTCGTCCTCGGCCATCGCCTTGGCAGCTTGCGCCTCGGCGGCTTCGAGCAACTTCTTCTCTTCGGCTTCGTGCGCCTTCATCGCAGCTTCTTCCGAGATGCCCTCGCGAGCGGCCTTTTCCTTCGCCATCTTGCGCTTGATTGCATCGACTTTGGGCTTGTCGGGCGCGAGAATAATGCTTGCGGCCTTGCCAAACCAACGCGGCGGCTGTTCAACCTTCGACAAATCCGCGAGCGCGTCACGCACCCGTGCCAAGTTGTCCAAGCCGATTTCCTTGTGCGTGATTTCACGCCCGCGAAACCGCTGCGTGAACATCACCTTGTGCCCGCCAAGCAAAAACTTGCGAGCCTGATCGATGCGCACCTGTACGTCGTGCGGATCGATCTTCACGCTGCGCCCAAGACGCAGTTCTTTCATTTCGGCGGCTTTACCACCCTTGTTCTTTGACTGTTTGGAAAGTTCGTACTTGTACTTTCCATAGTCCATGATTTTGCAGACCGGCGGACGCGCATCAGGCGAGATTTCAACGAGGTCAAGCCCCGCCTCTATCGCGCGCTTGAGTGCGTCAGGCGTATCAACTACGCCGACCTGCTCGTTCTCAGGACCGATCAGGCGGATCGGGCTGATCTTGATCATGTGGTTGACCCGGATGCGCTGCACCGGGCCGGCATCACGACTGAAGCGTCCAAAGGCGATTGCTCATTCTCCTGCTACAACTCTTGCTCCACCACAGTGGACCACCCAATGTGTGAAGCCTTCGCCGCTCTTCACGGCGATCATCCGAATGAATCATATCGGTCCGGTAGTCCTCGCCATTCACAGGCGTTTGAGCCCCGCACCGATCATGTCCATGCGGATATGAAGCAGAGGCTAACCCCATTCCCGGCCACAAGCAAGCCCATTCGCTGGACTTACTACAGATTTCACCCCTAGTAAAGCCACAAATAGAATAAATTTCCGCTATTGCACTTCCTAAGCCCAACTTTCATCACTTCTACCACATGCCTTGAGTGCTTGGAATGCCTTGACACTTGTAGGCTGCTCACTCAAAGCCGCGCGCATTCAGCCTCAATTAAAGCCACCCACGCTAACTAACCGCCCGCAACACCCACGCTAACTAACCGCCCGCAAAATGAGTGCGAGGAAGCTTTCGCTCTCCACACCCCGCCATAAATATGAGTCTTGATTTCTCTGTATGCGATTCAGGAGAAAGACAGTTCGAATTTAATACATTCAACGACGACGACGGCCCGCCAACATCAAGCCCAGCACCTCAATTGCCAAGCTCGCCGGGCTTTGAACGAGAGTAAGGGCAACCAAAACACTCCCGCCACCGATTTAGCCTAGATTGGACGCTGCGCCGGTGGCGAGATTCATTGTCCACAGAGCAAAAGCCGACAGCCCGACATTGCGCGTCGCCGCATACGCGAGCAAGGTCGTGCCGGAGATAACGAAGCCACCAAGTTAGTTAATGTTGGCGTTGGTACCAATCCACAGCGTGCCGATGCTCGTGAGCAAGCCAATGTTCGGGCTCGCAATACGAATAAGCGTGTCCTGCCCTGCATCGATAGTAAAGAGAGCCGTCAAAGTCGCGCCTGGAACGCTATTGGTATACGCAACGTGCACATTATTGGGATTTACACCGAAACGCGAATAGCCCGCAGCATATGTCAACATCGTGTCTTCGATCACGGTGCCGTTAGTAACAGGAGTCGGCAAGCGATAATTTCGGTCGGTGTTGCTGACGATGCGGAGAGCAACCAGGCCGGTGAGGTTGAAGTCAAACCCAAAGGCCGTCCCGTTGAGGGCTTGGCTGAGCGCTCCAACAAGGCTTGCCGCACCGGTCGCGGGATTGAGCCGATAGAGATTGTTCTGACTGCCCAAGGCTTAGAGCATGTTGTCATTGGGGCGAACGTCGGTCCTCATCACGATCTCGTTGTTCGCGAGCCCGCCGATTGCCAGCCCGGATAGAGCCGTGTCGGGAGCATTGGTGTTGAACGTGATCAAACGCTGCACTTGCGTGACGCCATACGCAAACTCAGTATCGGTGACGCTCGCAATGCCAGCAAGCGACACAATGGAAGCAACCAGAGCCAGACGCCCACATTGAAACGACTCGAATTCATCTTTTTTCTCCCTAGCTACGCGCTTGCGTGAGATCCTCACTCCTGTGTATGGATTAAACTCGCGCACAGTCGCAAGTATCACTCGCGCGTATCGGTGCCGATCATACCAACTACAGCCTACAAATCTACGTGAGCATGCAACGTCCGCAACGCACGTAATCACTTTCGCGATCGCCCGCATCTCGAGCGCATTGATACAACGTGCCGCGGCGCACACACGCCCAATCACACGGCGCGCGTCGGCCTCCCCTCCAGGGTCGACACACACACACACACACAGACACCGCACCCGCTCAGCTAGTCATGACCCTTGGTTTTATGGCTATTTTACCGCTTTAGTTAATTGGCACAATTCTGTCCAGGCAGGTCCAACCATGCCCGATCTCAATTCTTGAGATATTGGTTCGAGATTGCCGGGCGTTTGCTTCCGGCTCAAATTCAAACTCAGACAAAGTACTGAACCATATTTATCAGTACGCTAATCGTCAAGGCGACAATCAACGTCACGAGATACACCTGCCGAACCATTGGCTGCTTCTCACCAACCGATGAGACCGGGATCTCGCCAACCGCAACCGACGCCTCGGCACGCGCGAGCGTAACCAAATCTGCCTGTCCCACGTCTCTATGTGCGATAGGTGGCGGTTCTTTCTTCCGGACCGCTCGCAAATCAAGCAGAACGTCCTTGCACGTTCGATACCTCTTTCGCGAATCCTTGGCCATCATCATCTCGATGACCTCGGAAATTCCTGCGCTCAGCTTGGGGTTCACGTGGTCCGGTGGCACAAGCTCCGCCTTCAAATGTTTGTGCATCACCGCTGAGGGATTTTTGCCATCAAATGGCACGTTCCCTGTCACCATGTGGTACAGGGTCGCGCCCAATGAATAAATATCAGCTGTCGGACCGATCTCTCGCTCGCCTCGGATCTGCTCTGGACTGATGTAGTAAGGCGTGCCAAAGGCTTTGCCCTGTTCCGCTTCCGCAGCTTCCTTGTCCGAAATCGCTCGTGCCAAGCCCATGTCCGCCAATTTGGCGACCCCGCCCTTGGTCATCATGATGTTCTTTGGCTTTACATCGCGGTGGATCAGACCCTTGTTGTGAGCATGCTCAAGGGCTTCAGCCATCTGAACAACGATGTCGATAGCCTCGTCTTCGCTGTATCGGCGATTCTTAACGATGTCGTCGTAGACGGTCCTGCCGTCGACAAACTCCATCACGAAGTAGTGATACTCACCCGCCTTGCCAACGTCATACGCCTGAACAATATTTGGGTGATTGAGCTGCGCCGCCGCCCGTCCCTCGGCATAAAACCTCTCAATAAACTGCTGGTTATTCGACATCTTCAGCGGCAAGACTTTGATCGCAACCAATCGATCAAGGCTGAGTTGGCGTGCCTTAAAGACCGTCGCCATCGCCCCGCACCAAGCTTGCCCATAATCTTGAACCCGGGAATCTTCTGCCCGGTTCGCTCCGCTTGAACCAGTTCGCGAATTCGGCTCATCTGGCGAGCAGTGATAAAGTCCTTGGAAACAAGCAGGTCGGCGAGTGAATTACCACTCTCTTCAGTAAGCCCACGTGCCGCAGCAACGCACGATTGCACTTCTTGTGGCGTGGCAAAGCCATGATCAATCACGAGCCTGCCAACAACGCTATCGAAGCTCGTGCCACTCTTTGCAACTTCCTGAAGCACTTCTTCCTGCGTCGGCATCGCCGGCCCAGTCGAGCCCATCTTGAGCGGCGCGTCGGTCTGCGTCGAAAAGTTGCCACCTGTGGGCGTGTTTCCATCACCGCCCCCGCCACCAGATGATGAAGCGGAAGATCCAAGATTTCGATTTGGTCGAGACGCGTCCTGCATCGGGGGTGATCCTATCCGATATTCGTGCAACCGCCAGTGCGAGCCCGCACTTTCCGGTACGTTTGCCTATTAGTGACTTGCATTAACCTTCAAAAAAGCCATGAGCACCCGAGAACCCACCAGCGACAGCTCAACTCAAAGCACTTCATTATGATTCGACAGACGAATCCTCAAGGCCTCTTTGAGCAGCCAAAACACAACGCCATACAGAGCACGCCAGCATCCTTGCACACAATTAATGACTTGTGCCGCAAATAGATATCGACAAAGACGCTGAGGCTTTCCCAATACTTGATCTATATACCAACTAGCATAATCTTCACACTCTTTACAATCGGATTATCCAAGCCTGGACAGTTGTAAATCTGCCAGACTGAACCAGACTCAATTTATCCCATCCAGATTCGGCTCTCCCCTAACCAGAAACCCGCTAACCAGCGAAGGAAAGCCGAATTCACTCCTGCCCAAGTTCTTCCTACTAACCTCTTGCAAACAAATACTCCCGCAAAGCACATCACCCATCCACACATCCGGTACGGCTCATTCCGTCCACGGTTGCTCGCTCGCTTTAAACTGCCTCGTTGTGCGTTCTGCTCAACCCCCTAAATATGCTATTCCATGATTAAAAATAAATCTCCAGAGCTGCCCAAAACCACAATTGCGGGCTCATCGCAATCTAAAAAAAACTCGATTTCTTCGCAAAATAATGCTTGAAATCACGCTACTATATCCAAAGCTTGCCGAAGCATTTGCCACCTATGATCGTTCTACGTCTAAACATTGAGCAAAAAAAATAGGCTAGACACAACCTATCGCCTTGACAACACGAATCTTTCAATGTCTACTAGATAGCATTCAAACTTCTCGCGTTCTGCGAGGTTTACAAACAGGGCTCTTCGCGTAGTTCGCGAGTACGTAGGCCCTTGAGTTGAGTTCTTTTTTGTTCGCACGAATTGGCGTTTTTTCGCCTACTCGCGCGCACGAGGGGCTATGCCATGATGGCAACCGCATTGTCGAACTCGGGCATCAAGTCATTTCGATCAATGAACACGAGCACTCACCGTGGTCTCATCCGCTCAGGTTTCACCCTGATCGAGCTGCTTGTCGTCATCGCCATTATTGCCCTTCTCATCGGGCTCTTGCTTCCATCCCTTGGCAAAGCTCGTGGCAGTGGCCAAGCTGCCGTCAGCATGGGCAACCTACGCTCCAACGCCTACTACATTAACGCATACGCCAGCGATAACAAAGACTCCTGGCTCAACCCTTTCGACGTCAATGGCTTGCGCCACCGGCCTACAAGCC
>JBBRGG010000041.1:0-17716 GCA_038240875.1 Phycisphaerales bacterium
TTCCTCTGCGACCTCGAAGCGGCGCTTCTTGAACGTCAACCGCGACTGCGCGTTGAGCACTTCGAGGATCGTCTGTTCCCATCGCCCCTTGCGGGCGCGGATTTCCTTGTCCACGAAGAAGAACCGATCCAGTTCCGAGAGTGCGGGCACGGCGAGTTCCTGCGGCAGGAAGGGCTTGAGATAGCCCGCGATGGCCGCCGCGTGCTCGTCGGACAGCCGGGGTGTGTACGTGTCCAGCCCCCGGATGTCCAAATCCCGCTCGACCGCGCGCCCGGCAACGTTGCAGCAGGTCATCAACGGCTTGAGGATGGAGGGCTGCGCCTGGATCGCCGCGGCCAGGTCCATGACCGTCATGGCCGAGAAGTTGATGACCTCGACTTGTCGAATCTCGATGAACAGCGAGAACGCGTCTAAAAGAATTTGACGCACTGTGGCTGATCGCAGTTCAGCGTCCTTCTGAACCCATCCCATGTAATCAGCATGAGTGTCATAGCCTTCGGGCATAGTAAACTCCGTTTGCTAAAGCAATTGTGTCGTAATACTTGTTGTTTCTTTGAACAAGCATAAACTCTGATTACAACCTTAGAGTATTCAGGCAACACATTCATTTGCTCTACATGGTGCGAGATTTTTTAAGATGTCTTTTGCTAACTTTGTCGCGTAGATTTGTGCTAATTCTTCGCATACTACATGCTTCAACACCCACGCATCGGCACATCCAAACCCTTCGCGTCGGCACACGCTTGCGCCTCTTCATATCCCGCGTCGGCGTGCCTGAAGACGCCCATCGCCGGGTCGTTGGTCAAGACTCGCTCGATGCGAAGAGCCGCTTCGGGCGTGCCGTCGGCGACCACGACCTGACCCGCGTGCTGGCTGAAACCGATGCCCACGCCGCCGCCGTGGTGAAAGCTGACCCAGCTCGCGCCGCTCGCGATGTTGACCATTGCGTTCAAGATCGCCCAATCGCTGATCGCGTCGGTGCCATCTTTCATGGCTTCGGTTTCGCGGTTGGGGCTGGCGACGCTGCCACAATCAAGGTGATCGCGTCCGATGACAATCGGTGCCGAGACCTCGCCACGCGCAACCATCTGATTAAACATCAAGCCCGCCTTGTCGCGCTGCCCAAGGCCCAACCAACAGATTCGCGCCGGCAATCCCTGAAACTCAAAGCGTGGTGCGCACGCGTCAAAGTCTCCCGCGAGCAACGCTTCCGGGAACTTATGGCAGGACAAGATCCATTTGCGCAGCCGCGTCGTGTACTCATCTGTCGCCGGGAAAAGATCCAGTATCGCCTTGTCGGTCGCGAAGATATCGCGCGGGTTCCCCGAGAGCGCACACCACCGAAATGGCCCGCGACCCAGGCAAAATTGTGGCCTGATATACGCTGGCACAAACCCAGGAAAGTTGAAAGCTTCTTTATATCCAAAGTCCAGCGCACGCTGGCGGATGTTGTTGCCATAGTCAAAGGTAATCGTGCCCTTGCGTTGGAGCACGACCATCGCGCGAACGTGCCGAGCCATCGATTCAATTGCCTTCTTTTGGTAGTCGTCGGGGTTCTTGGCGCGATAGTCCGCCGCCGCTTCCATGCTCATGTCCATTGGCACATATCCAAGCAGCGGATCGTGTGCGCTGGTCTGGTCGGTGAGCACATCAGGCGTGATGCCGCGCTCGATCAATCGCTCCAGCAACTCAACCGCGTTGGCATGCACGCCGATTGAAATTGCTTGCTTCTGCTTCGCGCAGCGCACCGCCATGTCGATCGCTTCGTCAACCTCTAGCACGATCTCATCAAGATACTTGTCATTACGACGGCGTTCCAGGTTGTGCAGATCAACATCCGCGATCAAGCACGTTCCACCCGCGAGCGTGATCGCCAATGGTTGCGCCCCGCCCATGCCGCCACACCCGCCGGTAACGCACAAACGCCCTGACAAATCGCCACCAAAGTGCGCCCTGCCACACTCGGCAAAGGTCTCGTACGTGCCTTGCAAAATTCCCTGAGTACCGATGTAAATCCATGAGCCTGCGGTCATCTGGCCATACATGATCAGGCCTTTGTGCGCCAGTTCGTCAAAGTGTGCCTGAGTCGCCCAATGTGGCACAAGATTGCTGTTCGCAATCAAAACGCGCGGAGCGTCCACATGCGTGCGCACAATCCCAACCGGTTTGCCCGACTGAACAAGCAAGGTTTCATCAGGCTTGAGTGACTGGAGCGATTTCACGATCGCGTCGAAGGCTTCCCACGAGCGAGCCGCTTGCCCGCGGCCGCCATAGACGACCAGCGCGTCGGGCCGCTCGGCGACTGTTGGATCTAAATTATTCATGAGCATGCGCATCGCGGCTTCGGCTTGCCACGTCGAGCACGTCCGCGTAGTACCTCTTGGCGCGCGCACAACTCGTGCACCAACGGTTGACAAACTCTTTGATTCAATTTCGCTTTGGCCCCCACTGCCGCCTAGGTGTTGACCGGTGGCCGAGTTTGCCAATTGAGTTGCTGCACGGGTCATGAGATCTTCCTTGCGGTTGCATATGAAAAGGTACAAGCATCCTGAAAGCGTTTACATCATCCAAAGTTTCGCCGGGCTGTGTCGCGAGATTCACCTGATGGCGAAGTGCAAAGCCTAAACGAAGTGGAAAGCTCAGATTACCGGAACCCGCCAGCACGCATCATTGCAACGATCGCTTCAATATCAGGCGACGGCGACCGATCCGAAGTTAGTGGCTTGACGCATGAGCGGACCGATTCGTGCGAACGTTCAACGCCTGAACCGCTGCGAAATGGTCGATGCCTGTCGATTGCTTCCGTTGCACAAAGAAACTCTATTGCTACCACATACTCCAGCAACTCCACGGCTCGTGCCGCCTTGGCGACGCAACGCGGTCCAAAGCTATTGTAATCCTCCATACCAGCGCTAGTTGAGATGTTGGCGACGCTGGCAGGGTTGGCAAGTTGGATCATTTCATTGCAGCACGCGGCCGCCGTGTACTGCGCGATCATCATCCCCGAATACAGCCCAGGATTTGGAGCAAGATACGCCGGCAAGTTGGATTCTTTATCAATCGCCGAGAGGATCCAAAAAACCCGGCGTTCGCTGATCCCGGCGACATGCGCAAGCGCTATCCCCAAGGCATCAAATGGGATAGCCATGGGCATGCCATGAAAGTTGCCAGCCGAGACGATGTCGCTACCGAGCACGAGCGGGTTGTCGGTGACGCCGCCAAGCTCCCGTTCGACGCAGCCACGGACATAGCGCATGCAATCCCACGCTGCGCCAAGAACTTGTGGCGAGCATCGGAAGGAGTATGGATCTTGCACGCGCGTATCGTTTTCAGCGTGCGATGTAATGATCGTGCTGCCTTGGAGTAAGGCACGCAGACGTGAAGCTACGTTCATCTGCCCCGGCTGATTTCGTGCGGCGTGGGCGCGTTCGTCGAGAAAGGCGTCGGTTGCGCGAGCGCCGTCGATCGACATGGCGCAGGCTTGCAGAGCGGCGGTAAAGGTGCGTTCGGCGTCGGCGATAACGAGGCAGCCGCGGCCAGCCATGAGATGGGTGCCATTGATGAGAGCGAGGCCTTCTTTAGCGTCTAAAGCCATGGGGGCGAGGCTGGCGGCGCGAAGCGCATCGGCCGCGGGCGTGCGCACACCTTTGTACGTTGCTTCACCTTCACCGACGAGCACAAGGCATGCGTGAGCAAGTGGGGCAAGGTCGCCTGAAGCGCCGACGCTTCCTAGAGATGGGACGACCGGCGTTACTCCCGAGTTGAGGAGCGCGACGATGGAATCGACGACGATCTCGCGGACGCCCGAACACCCTCGGCAGAGAGATGCGGCGAGGAGAATGAGCATGGCGCGTACGACTTCTTCGGGGAGTGGTTCGCCGACGCCAGCGGCGTGGGAACGGAGGAGATTGAGTTGAAGAGAGCGGAGGTCTTGGTCGGGGATACGAGCGCGGCTGAGGCTACCGAAGCCGGTGTTGATGCCGTAGTGGGGCAAGCCATCGCCCATGGATTTTTCAACAATTGCGCGGGCACGACGGATGTTGGTGCGAGCTTCGTCGGAGATTGCGACATGCGAACGATATCGCGCGACGGCGACGACCGCTTCGATGGTTACTGCGCCTGAGGCGAGAGTGAGGGTGCCTGGACGCGGATGATGCAGGCCTGGTTGGTTGGAATGGTTAGCATGGTCGGCAAGATCAGCATGGGTCATGGAAGCAGGGTAGACGTTGGACTGAAGTTGGCGAAGTTGATGAAGTGCTACGGATTTGGCCTTTGATTTGGCCTTTGATTTGGCTTTTGATTTGGCTTGTAATTTGGCTTTGGGGCTTGGCAGGCACGAACGCTCTACACGCAGTACGATGGGTGGACGCATGGCAGGGCGAGTGCAGGGCGAGTTCAGGGCGAGTGCAAGGCGAGTTCAGGGCGAGTAGCAAGGCATATGAAAAGACAAGTTGCAAGACAACTTCGGAATAATCGCGGGTTGACTTGTGTTCGTGTGAACGCGGGTACTGGAGTGCTTGTGACTTTATACGTTTCGGTGCTGAGCGGCTGCGGAGCCAAGATGGTCAAGGGCTTTGACAGCCCAGAGCCAGCGGCGAGGAACGTTGCCATCGTGCAATCCGTCGATGTGCTGATGGACGATTCGAGTGAAACAACGATGCTTGAGCGATTAGTGTCGCTTTTAGGAAGTGATGACCCGGCGACTCGGCTATTGGCCATTGCGGCGTTGGAGCGACGAACCGGGGAACGACTTGGCTACGATCCCACAGCAACAAACGCAGAGAGGATCGCTGGCATCCAAGCCTGGATGGCATGGTTGATCGCGCGACAAACGTCAGGTGGCGGACGAGCGAACGCCGCCTATGCACCGGAGGCACGATGAACGAAACTCCCGAACTCTGCCTCGAACTGCGAAGCAACCCTTGCTATCTCTGCGGCACGCGCGAACTTGTTGCACAAGTTGCCAAGCGGGTTGGTTTCCCCGACAACCAGTGCGCCCAGTGGGCGTCGGCGGTTGACGAAGCGGTTGCGAATGTGATCAACCATGGCTATGAAAGGCGTGCCGACGGGCCGATTTGGCTGCGGATTTATCCTCTCGCCGACGATGAGCAGGGTCCAGGTATGCGGATCATCATTGAAGATGAAGCCAAGCAGGTCGAGCCTGAGCAGATTCGCGGTCGTGATCTTGAGGACATTCGTCCAGGTGGGCTTGGGGTACACATCATCCGCGAGTACATGGATCAAGTGTCGTATCAGAAGCGAGAGCGAGCTGGTATGCGGCTGACGATCAGCAAGCGGGTAAAAGGGCCTGCGGCGAAGAGAGCGTCGGCATCGGATGTGCCCACGCATGATTGCACGAAGAACAACTAGTAAAATAATTTTGGATGTTGTAGTGGGCATTTGAGTCATTTTTTTATTTTGGTAATCGATCCAGAGCGAAGAGAAAGTATTCCATGGCAGAACGCATCCCACTGGTCGTTAACGTGGAACGAATCGATCGCACGATCGTTTTGTCGCCTAGTGGCGAGATTTCGTATCACGAAGCACCGCTTTTCCGAACGTTTATCAGGCAAGCCTTCGACGCCAAGCCAGCAGGGATTGTTGTTGACATGGCGCTGGTGCCTTATATGAGCACGCCTGGGGTCGCGACGCTGGTCGAGGCGTTGCAGATGAGCCGTCGCAATGGCGGATCGCTGGTTATCTGTGGCTTGACGGAAAAAGTGTCGGAAATCCTGCGGATCTCGAAGCTGGATAAGGTCTTTAAGATTGTTGCTTCGCGTGCGGTTGCGTTGGCATAAAGGCTTCGACCCATACTCATGCCGGAATCATCGAACACACCTCCTGCTGCACGTGCGACGCCTTCGTATGAAGTGCTGTCGAGGGTTGCAACGTTCCCGTTGTTTGTGATTGGCTCGTTGACGATCAACAGCCTCGAACAGATCGGGCGGGCCGTGTATTTGCTGGTGTCGATGCTCGGGTGGATCTATCGGGCGATGACGATCAAGAAGGTTCGCATCGGACGAGCCGCAATCGTGACGCAGACGGTTCGTGTGGGCGTGCGGTCGGTATTTATCGTGTCGCTGGTTTCCGGGTGTGTTGGATTGATTTTAGCGTTCCAATTGTCGCCACCATTGGATCAGTTTGGGCAGCGTGAACTTGTGGCGAACATCATCAGCGTTGCGGTGCTGCGCGAGCTTGGGCCTTTGATCGGCGCAATCGTGCTCACAGGGTTCGCCGGGGCGTCGATCACGGCGGAAATCGGCACGATGGTCGTGGGCGAAGAGATCGAAGCGTTAGATGCAATGGCGCTTGATCCGGTGCGGTTTTTGGTGGTGCCTCGCGTGATAGCTGCGGTAATTTCGATGACGTGCCTAGGCGTGATTGCAAGCATTGTTTCTATTCTTGCGGCACTTACGATCTCGGTGCTCGTACTTGATATTCCGATGGCGACGTACATCGAGAACACGCTCACGCAGGCAAAGCTCGTGGACTTTTTGACCGGCACGGGCAAGGCCTCGATCTTTGGGTTGCTCATTGGGCTGATTGCCTGTTCCAATGGCTTAAATGTGTCGGGTGGCGCATCGGGCGTAGGCAAGGCGACTACGAACACGGTTGTTCAGTGCATTGTGGCGATCGTGCTGGCGGATTTGGTATTTACGGCGATTTTTTACGCCTTGAATCTTGTTTAAAATAAGGCGGAAGAAGTGAATTACGGCTAATTGCCGCTAGACAAGTTCACCAGGACGCAATCTGTTTGCGGTGGGGTTTGCATGCGTAAGTTGCGAGGTCAACATCGCGACTTGTTGGAACTTCCGCACCTAGCATGCGGCCTATGGCTCATTATTCTGCTGCCGACATTTCGATTGCTGACTCGGGAACCCGCGTAGACCAGGTGGGCGACCCGGTTTTTATTGCGGTGATCGTGAGCCGATACAACGCGGCGATTACGGAGAAGCTCTACGAAGGAGCTTTGGCGACGTTTAACTCCAAGGCGCCTAAAGGTTCGATGTTGACGCGGGTTGACGCGCCAGGATCGTTTGAACTGCCTTCACTCGCGCTTACGGCGGGGTTGACGGGGATGTTTGATGGCGTGTGTGCGCTGGGCTGCTTGATCAAAGGCGAGACCATGCACGATCGCGTGATTGCGGATGCTGTGGCGCATGGCTTGGTGAACGTGACCATGCGGACGGGGATGCCGGTGGCCTTTGGCGTGATCACGGCGGACTCGCAAGATCAAGCCGAGGCAAGGGCGGGTGGCCCGGTTGGCAACAAGGGATCAGAATCGATGTCGGCGCTGCTTGACACGATTAATTCCATGGACGCGTTGTGGGATGCGTGCGAGTGGGAAGCCAGTGATGAACTCGCGCTCGTAGCCGACGCAAAGGCGAGCAAGGAAAAGGCAAAGGCGAACGGTTCTGACAAGAAGTCGGGCAAGAAATCAGATAAAAAGTCGGCGAAGAATTTGGGTAAGAAGAAGGCGGGTCGATGAACGCTACACCTCGTGAACTTCGGCGGCTGGCGTTCCAGACCCTTTTCCAACTCGATGCTCGCGGCGAGCGGGACGCCAGCGCGATCGAAGCATCGTTGGAAGACGCGGAAGGTTTTACGGCCAAGGACCGCAAGCGCGCCTTTGAGCTTTCGATGGCGGCGTACAAGGACAGGGACGCCGCGGACAAGGTAATGCGCGACTTAGCCCCGACGTGGCCCGCGCATAGACAGCCAGCGGCGGATCGCGCGATCCTTCGACTGGCGCACTACGAAATGACCTCGCTCAAGACGCACCCAGTAGTTGTCGTCAATGAAGCAATCGAACTAGCGAAGAGTTTTTCGACAGATAAATCGCCTTCGTTTGTGAACGCGCTACTCGACAAAATCTTGAAGCAGACGCTGCCCGCGTGGGAAGCGGCACACCCAGGCATCAAGCCGGAAGAATCAGCGGCGAAGCAAGTAGAGCCGGGGTGAGAAAAAAGGCATTCGGCATTCTTGTAGCCAAGAAAGTCACTAGGCAAAGGCAAGTCGTTGCGATAGCGCGTGCCAACTTGTATCACGCCTTTGTGGTCAGCGCGCGAGTGAGTTCTATCGCGAGTGCTGCTTTGACATCAGCCATGGTTGGGCAAGGCTGGCCTGTTAAACCTAGCTGGTTGAACATGCTCGTGACGGGCCTACCAACAAGGCCACAGGGAACTATGAGGTTAAAGTGAGCCATGTTGGGCGCGACGTTGATCGCGAGCCCATGCATGCTGACCCATTTGCGTAGGCGCACGCCCAAGGCACAGATTTTCAAGCCATCAGTTGCGGTGCCGCTGGGGCCGGGGATCCATACGCCGGTGGCGGACTGGTCTCGCGTCGCGAAGACGTTCCAGTGCGCGAGAGTCGCGATGACAGCGGATTCGAGAGCACGCATATACGCGTGCAGCCCGAGTTGAAGGCGGTTAAGATCGACAATTGGGTAGCAGACAAGCTGGCCCGGGCCGTGGTAGGTGACGTCGCCGCCGCGGTCGGTATCGTGGAGTGAAACGCCTTGGGTTGCGAGAAACTCTGCGGTTGCGAGAACGTGGCCGGCGTCTTTGGATTTGCGTGTGACGGTAATGACGGGGTCGTGCTCAACGAAAAGAATCTCGCCAAAGGGCGTAGGTGGACTTGGATTTGGATTTTGATTCGGAGATTGGGTAGGAGTGGCGTGTGCTGCGGCGTCGCGGAAAGCAAGGACGCGCTCGTGCGTCGCGATTTGCTCGGCCAAGGCGGCATCGTACGTGAGCCTACCTAGATCGCGGAAGATGAAGGAGTGAGCCTGATTGGTTTGGTCGGCATCGATGCGCATTGAAAGAGCACCGTGGAGTGTTCTACGAGGCGGGCAGGCAAGCCCGTGCAGGGGCAAAGCGCTGAACGCACGCCGATTTGGTGAACAAGAATCAGTGGCGGAATGTAATGCGAGCCTTGGTGAGGTCGTAGGGGCTGATCTCAACGGTCACGCGGTCGCCCGGCAGGATTCGGATGTAGTTCATCCGCATCTTTCCCGAGACGTACGCGAGAACCACAGACTTCTGCTCGTTGGGCAGTCGCACCCTGAACATTGCGTTGGGAAGCGCTTCGATCACGACCGCCTCGAATGTGAACTTGTCGTCCTGCTTGGTCATACGTGGGGCGAGCTACCTGGGTGCGGGGCGAAACTACTTTCGCCAGCGCGGTCGCGCGAGAAACGTTGGCAAGAAGAGATGAAGGCTCGGGATACATTCCCGATCAACACCGCCTGTTTAAGCTTGCGGAGAATCTCGCGAACGCAATAGTAGGTTGCAGAATCGGCCTAGGCCCGGCTTGAGCTTATTTCGTGGTTGATTGCCGAGGAGCACTTGTACAGGAGTCCGAGCACCCGATGCTGCTATGCGTATCCAAGCCACGGTTTAACTGTGTTGCCTACTGGCATCTAATCTTTTAATAACTCATTCAATCACAGGGACGACAAGGCTTGGTGAGGCTTGGTCGTCGCCTACCAAGACGGTGCGTTCTTCGGATACGCCGATACTGCCTGATGCGGTTCGGAGGGTAAAGCCGTCGGCGTCGGTGATGAGGTCGGGTGACTCGCCAAGAGATAGCACAACGGGCTCGATCGCGATGAGGTCGCCTGATTGCAAGGGCGCGTGGTCGGCGAGGTGAACGTGAAGGTTGCTGCGGCTGACGCCATGAAGCAGGGGTAAGTTGGCGAGTTGCACGCTTTGTGATTGGGCACACGCCTGGGCGATGCGTTGAAGGGTTGCGGGGGTTATGCCCGGCGAAATTGCTTGGATGAGTAGGCGAAGCGTGGCGCGACAAGCGCGAAGAAGTTGGGCTGGGTTGGGGTGAGCGAGGTATATGCGCAGAGGTTGTTGCTCTATTTGTGCGCACGAATCGTGCAAGTGCGCCGGGCTTGGCGCGGCAAGAACCACAAGAGCGCATGCGGCGTCGATGACTTCAAAGTGTGGGCCCGAAGCTGGCCAACGCATTGCGATGTCGATGGTGACTAGGTCGCCCGCGCAGAGTGGCGTAGATGATGGGATGGCGTTTGCTACCGCGCTGTTCACGCTGATAGCGGCGTGAGCTGGGAAGAGTGTGCTGATGAAACTGGGCTGAACTGGCAGGCTGGATTGACCAGGAAGAACAGACCGGCAGTTAAGCGAATCGAGTTTGGCTTGGGCGGTTTGATTGAGGCTTGCTGGAGTGGTGCCAGGGCGCGCGAGCTGCGTGAGAAGTGCCAACACAGTGGCGAGGCGTTGCCCGGCTTCACTCAGCAAGGCTACCCGGCTCAATGAGGCGATTTCAAGAGGGTTGTTGGCTAGGTCGCGAGCCATAGAAGCATGTCAGTATGGATAGGTTGCAGGGGTGAAGGTTTGATTGAGTGTTTTAGCTGCAGGATTGATTGAAGGATAGTACAGGAATGAAAAACCCCTGCTGGTGCAGGAGTTGGTAACCGGGGGTTGGTGAGCGTTGGAAAGAGAATCAGGGTTTAGGCACGAGAGCCACGCATGCGCGGGCCGCGTGCGTCTTCGCCTGAGCCCAAGAACCCGGCGTAGTTTCGCATGAGGAGGTTGGCCTCGATACGTTGTAGGAAGTCGATGACGACCGAGACGACGATAAGTAGGCCGGTGCCACCCAAGAACTGGGAGACCGAGTAGTCGATCTTAAGTGCGCTACCAAGTACTGCGGGCAGCACGGCGATGATGGCTAGGAAGCCGGCGCCGACGAAGGTGATGCGGCCCATGACGGTTTCGAGATATTCGGCGGTACGCGGGCCGGGGCGAAGGCCGGGGATGAAGGAGCCGGATTCTTTGAGCTGCTTGGACATTTCTTCGGGGTTGAACTGCACGGTGATCCAGAAGAAGGAGAAGAAGTAGACCATGACGATCATGAGAATGACATAGAAATAGGCACCGGGCTTGAAGTTCTGCGCGAGCATATTCGTGATGACGCCCCAAGTGCCCGAGCCACCAGCATTGGCTTGGATGGCGGAGTGAAGTTGATCGAAAATAAGGGTCGGGAATATCATCAGCGATGAGGCGAAGATGATGGGCATTACGCCACCGTGGTTGATGCGGAGTGGGAGATAGGAGCGTTGGCCGCCGAAGACCTTGCGGCCACGAGTGTGCTTGGCTTGCTGGATTGGAATTCGACGCTGCGCGACGGTCATAGTGACAGCGGCAAGGACGACTGAAAAGAAGCACCCGGCGAGCACGATGACGCCCATCCAGCCCATTTTGCTAGCATCGCCTGGACTGAAGTTGGCTGTGATCCAGTTTACTGCACGAGGCGCGCCGCCGAGGATGCCAGCCATGATGATGAGGGAGACGCCGTTGCCGATGCCATGCTTGTCGATTTGCTCGCCAAGCCACATGAGGAACATAGTGCCTGCGGTCATCGCGGTAATGGACATAACCCACCAGATCGGCGTGCTTGCCCATTCAGGGTATACGAGTTTTTCGTTGATAAGAAAGGTGAGGTAGCCAATTGATTGGACAACGCACAGCAGGATCGTCGCGTAGCGGGTCCACTCCATGATCTTGGCACGGCCGGAGGGCCCTTCATCTCGAAGGCGCTTGAGCTGGGGGAGCGTTGTGCCAAGAAGCTGAAAGATGATGCCTGCGGTGATGTAGGGCATGATGCCCAAGCCAAAGAGCGTGGAGTGAGAAAGTTGGCCACCGGAGAACATGCTGACAAAGTCGGCGACGCGTGCTAGGGCAGTGCCAGCTTCGCGGCTTTGGTCCATGATTTCTTTGAGCCGCTCTTGGTTCACGCCGGGCAGCGGGATCCAGTGGCCGATGCGGAAGACGACGAGCATGCCAAGGGTGAAGAGGACGCGGTTGCGTAGCTCTTTGATTCTGAAAACGTTGATGAGCGTTTGGAGCATGTGGTCAGAGACTCATTCAGGCGAGCAACCGGGCCGATGCCAAGCAACGGACAACGTGCACTTGAATTGCACGCCGGGCGCGAACGCCAAAGGTGGGTGATTGGAGATGTTTCGACGCGGATAGTACGCGCGGGAAAGCGTGCGAGTTGAGAAAGCGAGCGACGCTTTACCATACAGGCTAGAAAGTCTAAGAGCAATTGCCAGAGTTTCATTCCTAGGCAGATCGAGCGCTGGGTAGGGTGAGATTGGATTTGATCGTGAACGAGTCGGCTTGGCGGCTGGTCTTGTTCTTTGTGGTTTGGCTGCGTATATTCGTGTCACCGCTACATGCCGCGTAAGCAGCTTTGTTGAGCGATTCCTTTGGGGCGAGTGCCGGAGTGGACAATCGGGGCAGACTGTAAATCTGCTAGCTAACGCTTTCGGGGGTTCGAATCCCTCCTCGCCCACTTAATTCATTTTGAGGATCGCCCTGCGACTATTCGTAGGGCGATTTGCGTTTGGAAGTTGATTTATGCAATTCTGAGAGAGTTCACCAACGCAGCAAGGCATGATCACGAGCAGACTTGTAGCCAATGCTGGTTCATCTGCCTATAATGTTTCTTCGCCGGTGGCCTCAGGCTCGATTGCACGCACGTGCCTTTGACATGTACTGGGAATCTGCTGGCAACGCCTGATGGGATATGACGTTCAGTCAATCCCGGGCGTCCATTCCCCAGTACGGCCATTCTCGCCCCAACAGTTTTGGTGCAGATACGCCCGAACCCATGCGAGTGCGCGAGCCATTGGTGGCTAGCAGCATTTGCAAGAGAGATTTTACGTTCATGCCATTTGCATCACTTGGTCTTAGCGACCCCATTCTTCGTGCCCTTAAAGACGAAGGCTACGAGACCCCCACGCCGATTCAAGCCAAGGCCATCCCGCCGATTCTGGAAGGAAAGGACGTTCTTGGGTGTGCGCAGACGGGAACGGGCAAGACCGCGGCGTTTGCGCTCCCGATCATTCATCGAATCCACTCACTCCCGGTTGATAAGTCACGTCGCGGGCCGACGCTAGCCAAGGCTTTGATTCTTGCGCCAACGCGTGAACTTTCGGCACAGATCGCCGAGTCGTTCGCGACTTATGGGCGTCATGTTGGCATCCAGTGCGCGATCATCTACGGCGGCGTCAGCCAGTATCACCAAGTTCGCTCACTGCAGCGCGGCGTTGATGTCATCATCGCGACGCCTGGCCGATTAATGGACTTGATGCAGCAGCGTGTGGTCGATTTGTCGCAAGTCAAGATGTTCGTGCTTGATGAGTCCGACCGCATGCTCGACATGGGTTTCATCCAGCCTATTCGGACCATCGCGGCAGCGTTGCCCACGAACACACCAAGGCAGACAATGCTTTTCTCGGCGACGATGCCAAAGGAAATCATGCGGCTGGCAGATTCGCTGTTGCACGATCCGATCAAGATCTCGGTCACGCCGGTAGCTTCTGCGGCTCCGCTCATCGAGCAGAGGCTGTACATGGTTCCCATGCGGCAGAAGCAGGCGCTACTGGAGCACTTGTTGAAGGACAAGGCGGTTACGCGTGCGGTGGTCTTTACCAAGACCAAGCATGGCGCTGACCGCGTGTGCAAGAACCTTCACCTTCACGGCGTAAATGCGGTTGCGATCCACGGCAACAAGGCCCAGAACTATCGCACCCGCGCGCTCGAAGCGTTCCGCAGCGGCAAGATGCGAATTCTCGTCGCTACCGACGTTGCGGCGCGCGGGCTTGATGTTGATGACATCACCCACGTCTTTAACTTTGACCTGCCGATGGAGCCCGAGGCATACATCCACCGCATTGGCAGAACTGCTCGCGCTGGTGCCAGCGGCATCGCTATTTCGTTCTGTGATGGGATGGAGCGAGATTTGCTGCGTGATATCCAGCGGTTGACGACTAAGCCGATCCCGGTTGTGTCGGTTCCCAATGACTTGCCGATGCCAGCACCGGTGCCACATTCGGAACACTTTGGATTGCCTGGCGTGCACGAAGGCCGTCCGAGCCGCGATGGAGGCGGCGGTTATGGTGGAGGTGGTGGAGGTGGAGGTCGTACTGGCCCTCGGCAGCGTCGATCCAGCGGTTCCAACGCTTCAAACTCTGCACACTCGCCCAGTGACTCGCGCCCGCCAAGGAATTATGGCCCACGCCCCGGACCTAGGAGTGGTCCTGGTTCGAGCAGGCCCGATGTTGGCAGCGAAGAGTACAACTCGAATAAGGCAACTCGTGCACCGCGAGAAGGCGGGGTACGCGAAGGCGGGCCTCGTGAAACTGCACCGCGCGAGGGAAGTATCGAACCTTCGACTTTCAGCCCCAAGTCAATCCTGAGCCCCAAAGGTGGTAAGCCCAAGCACTCACATCCACGCGATGGTGGCGGGAGTTCGGGTGGCACGGGCGGCTCTGGTGGAAAGAATGGCCAAGGCGGTAAAGGCGGCTATGGCAGCGTCAAAGGCGGCTCAAGTAGCGGCTCAGGTGGTGGGCCGGGTGGTGGGCCGGGTGGTGGGCCTGGTGGTGGGCCTGGCGGCAAGCGATCTATCTTCACCCGACGCAAACCGACGCGGTAATTTCAGAGCGCGAATAACTTCAGACTCGAATTCGGGCTCATGGCGCGATTGATGTAGTCGCGCCATGGTGCTTGTTTAGTCGTGGCTTTCTCATATTGTTTTATTCGTGGTGGTGCGCCGTCGGCACGCTTTGAATTTGTTTGCGGCCGGGCTGTTGGTGAGGTTTCTGGTGGCACTTCTGATGTGGCTTCTGGTGGCGCTTCTGGTGGCGCTTCTGGTGGCGGCGACGTGCCGACGTGCGAGCATGCTGCCTACCGTCGGATATGCCACTTAAAACCGCGTACACGGCGAAGATCGAGTACCTCCAGATCATGGACGAGCAAGGGCGCATCGACGAGAAGTTGTCGAAGTGGCCCGATGGAAAACCGGTGCTGGCCGACGAGGAAATCCTCGAGTTGTACCAGTACATGACTAAGTGTCGCGTGCTGGATGAGCTCGCCTTCAAGCTTCAGCGTTCGGGGCGAATGGGCACGTACCCGCAGAACAAGGGGCAGGAAGCCGCGGCAATTGGCTCGGGGTACGCCGCAAAGAAGGGTACTGATTACATCGTGCCTTGTTACCGCGAGAATGCGGCGCTGTGGATGCATGGCTTGCCCATGCACTATGTGCTCATGCATTGGATGGGCGATGAGCGTGGCAATCAGATTCCCGAAGGCGTTTTCCAGACGCCTTTGTGTATCCCTATCGGAACGCAGATGCTGCACGCCACGGGTATTGCGTGGGCGTTTAAGATGCGGAAAGAAGCACGTGTCGCGGTGACGTACTTTGGCGATGGCGCGACGAGCGAAGGCGACTTTCACGAGGCGATGAACTTTGCCTCGACATTCCAGGTGCCTTGTGTTTTCTTCTGCCAGAACAACCATTGGGCAATCAGCATTCCGCGTGAAAGCCAGATGAACAGCGAGACGATCGCGCAGAAAGCAATCGCGTATGGCATGCCGACAATCCAGGTCGATGGTAACGACTTGCTCGCAGTCTATCGCGCGAGCAAGGAAATGATTGATCGTGCGCGATCAGGTGGCGGGCCGGGCTTTATCGAAGCGGTGACCTATCGCCTTGCCGACCACACGACGGCGGACGACGCGCGCCGCTACCGTGACCCCAAGGAAGTGGACGCGTGGACGGGTAAGGACCCGATCATTCGCTTGCGTGCGTACTTAAATGGCAAGGGTTTATGGAACGACGCCAAACAAGCGACGCTGGAAGCCGCGGCGACAGAGCAAGCGAACACCGTCGTGCAGACTGCGTTCGATGTGCCTGTGCCTTCGACCAACGACATCTTTGATTTCACATACGCGACACTTCCAAAGGACCTCGAAGAACAGAAGCGAACCATGCGGACCAACTCGCTCTCGCTCCAGCCGGAGCAGGAACGTTTGGGCGTACAACGGTAATTGCTGGCGATGCACTGGCCACGATCAACGTGCGTGATGAGCGCCTGTTGAGATTGAGTCGAACGTGATTCTAGTTTGGCCCTCACTCCTGTCTTCAACGCGACGACCCAACCAAACTGATTACCACTGAGAGATCACATGCCACGCACTGATAAGCAGATTAAAGAAGGCCTTACGCTGGTTGACGCGATCAACGAAGCACTCGCACAAGAGATGGAACGCGACAACCGGGTAGTGTGCCTAGGCGAAGATATCGGCGTAAATGGCGGCGTCTTCCGCGTCACCGAAGGTTTGCATAAGCGCTTTGGCGCCGACCGTGTGATCGATACGCCATTGGCCGAATCGGGCATCATCGGCACGTCGATCGGCCTTGCGATGGCGGGGATGAGACCGATCCCTGAGATTCAGTTTGAAGGTTTTTTAGGGCCAGCCTATGACCAACTGTGCAACCATGCGGCTCGCTATCGCACGCGTTCGCGCGGCGCAATCACGATCCCCATGGTCGTCCGCGTGCCTTGGGGCGGCGGTATCCACGCACCAGAACTTCATAGCGATTCGCCCGAAACGATCTATGTGCATCAGGCGGGGTTGAAGGTCATTTGCGCGAGCACGCCTAGCGATGCCAAGGGGCTTTTGCTGTCGGCAATCCGCGACCCCGATCCGATTGTGTTCTTTGAGCCCAAGCGCGTGTATCGCGCGTTCCGCGAGCAGGTTCCCGAAGACGACTACACCATTCCCATCGGCGAAGCAAAGATCGTAAGCGAAGGCGCGGACATCACGATCGTCACGTGGGGCGGCATGGTCTTCCAGTGCTTGGAAGCGATGGACAAAAAACTTCCAGAAGACGTTTCGGTCGAGCTTATTGACTTGCGGACGTTGTACCCAATCGACATCGACCGCATCGTTGAGAGCGTGAAAAAGACTGGCCGATGTGTGGTGGTACATGAGGCGCCAAAGACCGCGGGGCTTGGTGCCGAGATCTCGTCGCTGATTCAAGAGAATTGCTTCCTGCACTTGAAGGCTCCGGTTCAGCGGGTGGCGGGCTTTGACACGATCATGCCTTATTACAAGCTTGAGCTTGTCTACCTGCCCGACTCAACCCGCGTGGGCGAAGCGGTGATGCAGACGCTCGCGTATTAAAGTTGAATCACGCTTCGAGCTGATACGAAACTCTCTGCAAAGTAGCTGAATACCAATGAAGAAAGACTCCGCGCCGATCGCGGGGTCTTTCTTTTTTCTACGCTGAGCTTGAATAGTGCCGAGTTTGAATATTGGCAGATGTTCAGAGTGCTGTCGTCGAGGGCGCGGTCGTTCAGGGTCTAGATTGCGAGCCTTGCGGGGCTTCTTCAAGCGGAGCTTGGAAGCGCTCACCGCGCGCTTGCATCGCGGCGAGTTCTTGGCTGATGCGTTCTGACTCGTTCCTCTGCGCGATTGCTTCGTCGTTCTTGCCGTTTTCCAAGAGCAAGTCCGCGAACAGTTGGCGAAATTGCACGTTCATTGGCGCGAGTTCGACGGCGACACGCATCTGCTCGAGCGCGCCAATCTTGTCGTTCGCCGCATACAACACCTGTGCATACGCCAAACGCAATTGCGCGGCTTTGGGGCGGCGCTCGATGTCCTTGAACATCGCAGAGCGGATCTCTTCAGACTTCCTGAGGGAGACCGCGATCATGGCGGCTTGTAATGTAATACCCGCTGGTGCGGGCCTCTTCAATTCGATAAGGTACTTTGCGTTTGCGATTGCGTCGGCGGCTTTGCCCAATTGCATATCGATGATTGCAATGAGGAAACGAACCTCGATCGCATGAGGATTGCTTTCAAGAACTTCGGAAAACGCGGCACGCACATCGGTG
>JBBRGG010000042.1:0-17642 GCA_038240875.1 Phycisphaerales bacterium
GCGGGATCGAACGGGCGCGATACGAACATGGATTTTTTGGTGCGGACCGCACTGGACGCACAGGTTTCGAGCGATCTCATCCGTCGAGCCGTCTCGCTTCGGCCTGGGGTTTCGTTTCCGCAGACCGACACGGGTCGTCAGCTCGCGATGGTGTCGAGCATGATTCGCGCGGGGCTCAAGACGCGCGTGTATTACGTTTCGCAAGGCGGGTTTGACACGCACGCGCAGCAAGGCGGCGTTCAAGGCACGCACGCTCGCAAGCTGACGGAAGTCGCCGCGTCGCTCAAGGCGTTTTATGCGGAGTTAAAGGCGCAAGGGAACGACGCGCGGGTGTTGACGATGACGTTCAGCGAGTTTGGCCGACGGGTGGGGCAGAACGCTTCCGGCGGCACGGACCACGGCACGGCGGCCCCGATGTTCTTGGCCGGCCCGATGGTCAAGCCCGGCGTGCTGAATGATCACCCGTCGCTGCGGGATTTGGATTCGGGCGACCTCAAGTACACGGTGGACTTCCGCGGCGTGTACGCGTCGATTTTGGCTGGGTGGCTCAAGGCTGAACCCAAGGACATTCTCGAAGGCAGCTACAAGCCATTTGATGTGATCAAGAAGGCGTGATCAAGCAACCCAGATCTGTTCGGCTTTGTGTCACACATGCAAGCTGTGTATAACCGCGCGATGCGTGGTTGTTCTGCGATCAATATGCAGAATTGCATTTTGCACTGCCACTGTGCCACTTTCTCGCTGTACCACTTCTTGACTTCTCCATCACTACGCTTGCTCCCATGACTACTGACAACACTCTCTCAATGACTTCGCACAAGCCACGCATCTTGACCGGCGACACTCCCACCTCCACTGGCCTGCATCTTGGGCATTACGTGGGCAGCCTGGAGAATCGTCTGCGGCTGCAAGACGAGTACGACTGCTATTTCTTGATTGCGAACGTGCACGCGTTTACGACATTGGCGGACAAGCCCGCCGACATACGCGCTAACACGCTGGGCATTATCAAGGATTGGCTTGCGGTCGGGCTAGATCCGGAACGTTCGACGTTTGTGCTGCAAAGCGAGATTCCGGCGATTGCCGAGTTGACGTTTCTCTTCGCGATGTTGATTCCGTTTAACAAAGTGATGCGCAACCCAACGCTCAAGACCGAGATTGAGACCAAGGGTTTGGGCGAGACGTATCCCTTTGGTTTTCCGATGTACGCGGTTGGTCAGTGTGCGGATATTCTCGCGTTTCGGCCTGAGCTTGTGCCTGTGGGCGAGGATCAAGAAGCGCATATTGAGATGTGCCGGGATGTGGCGCTGAAGTTTAACCAGATGTATTGTGGCGTGGGCAATCGTGTGCCTGCGGAGGAGCACGCGAAGGCAAACTCGGCGGGCGCGGGTGGATTGTTTCCGATTCCTCGCGCGAAGATTGGGCGTGTGGCGCGACTCGCCGGGCTCGATGGCGTCAACAAAATGTCGAAGAGTTTGGG
Source organism: Phycisphaerales bacterium (assembly GCA_038240875.1). GTDB lineage: Bacteria > Planctomycetota > Phycisphaerae > Phycisphaerales > UBA1924 > JBBRGG01. The sequence goes on from JBBRGG010000042.1 coordinate 1,481, forward strand.
CAACGCGATCTTCTTGTATGACGACACGAAGACGGTGCAGAAGAAGCTGAACAAGATCACGGTGATTGTGGATGAAGCGACGAAGCGTGTGGCACAGAATCATGTGTTGTTGCAGTATTGCGACGCGTTTCTTGCTGAAGACCGCGCGAAGGCGATTCGTGCCGAGTATGCCAGCGGCAAGGAGATGATGCATGGGCACATCAAGGCGGAACTTGGCGAAGCGGTGAATGCGTTGATCGAGCCGATGCGTGTGCGCCGGGCAAGATTGGAAGCCGCGCCGCTGCCGGGGCGTCTTGGTGGTGATGAGTTGGTGATCGACGTAATCAAGAAGGGCGTTGCGAAGGCGAACGTGGTCGCCGAGGAAACGCTGTATGAGGCGAAGAAGGCGATGGGCATTGGGTTTTTGAAGAGGACGATGAGCTGATAGTGGTGCGTGAATGGGCGGTTGCGCGAACTCGCGCGCTAGCTATTTCCTAATTGAAATAGTGCTTACTCACCAACCACTGCTTCCAACCGCTTGCAGGTTTCGTTGAGCATTCGGCCAAAGATTCTTTCCATCGCGGCGTCCTTGCCGACTTTTGCCAGCGCCCATTCTTCGGCCCATCGGGACAGTTCGGCGATCTCGGTCGCGTGTGCCGCCATCCACGCCGACATCGCACCGGATTGCACTGGTAAGGCGCCTGCGACGCATTCGGCGACCGCATCGCTCCCCACGAATGCTTCTTCAACGAGCAACTGGCTCGCGCCCGCTCCAGATCCAGCTTCGGCATCAGTCCCCGCGACTGCTTGCGCGTGCGCACGCGCGAGGCTCGCGACCACGCGCCACGCAAGCGCGTCGTCGCGCGCGGTTGTTACTGCGCGAGCGAATGCAGCCGTCGAGCCTGCGGTGGATGGAGCATTTCGCGCTGCGATTGCTTCCAGTACGCGTGACGCCGCGGCATCTGCTACATCGCGCAATTCGCCAAGTGCTCGGGGCGAAGCTTCAAACCCAGGCCACGCGACAAGTCCTTGAATCATGACACTATCGACGCGTATGGAATCAGCGAAAGAGATCGCCAACCCGATCGCGGCGATGTCTGAGGCGGGCACGCGAAGGTCGCGGCGACGTGGGTCCGCGAGCGCGAGAAGATACGCTGATCGAGCGGCGTCGAGTTGTTTAATGATCGCCGAATCCTGCGCGTCGCCACTGGTGCGCATGCGTGCTTCGCCTAGGACATCCCACCCCGCGATGATCGCTTTGGCGGCATCGCGATACTCGGCGAGCGCGGCGTCGGCAATGTCGGGCTTGGCTAAATCTTGCCCGATACGCAGCATGAATACGGCGGCAGGAGCCATATCTGTGCGCACGCGTGGGGCTTGCTTTGATCGATTGCTGTCACTTGTAGGCTGATTGCCGACCGCGGGCTGGCTAACTGTTTCTTGCGCGAGTTCTTCGTCGCTGCCTTCTGCTTGATTGGGGTTGCTGTCGGGCTTTGCGTTTGGATTTGCGTTTGGATTTGCTTCATCCGGGCTTAACGAGCTATCGCTCGCGTCGACAGGTTGCTGCGACAGGATCGCGCCGACTTTCATCAGCATCGCGAGATCTTCATCACGCCTTCGGTGTGCGCCCATCGCGCTAAGCAGTGCTGGGTCGGCGAGCGAGGTCGCTGGAGACAATGCGCGTTCAGCTGTCTCAATAAGGCTTCGGCGAGATTGCTTCAACGCGGGTTCAAGCTGGCGATAGATCACGCGCAACTGCCTGGGGAGCGCGGTTTCGTCCGGGCTTTCTTGGTTTGCGGTGCGAAGCAGGTCGGCAACGAGTCGCGCGCGATCGGATGAAGTCGCGGCACTTTCGGCGAGCAACCCTTGGAGATTTAGTGCGAACGTCTTGGCTGGGTCTGGCGCGAGGCCTTTGGCTCTCGCGATCACGGGCAAGCCAACGACCAGCGGCGGCACTTCCGACCACGCTACGAGCCTGGCCAATGGTTGCGCAAGAGGTCGCGCCAATGGCTGGACAAGTTTGCCAGTGCTTTCGGCCAGATGTGTGCGCACGTCTGGAGTCGTGCCTGTAGTCGTACTTGAATCTTCCTCAGGTGCGACGACGACGAGCGAAGCCGACGCCGCGACACGCAAGGCTTGCTGGCCCGCAAGCCCAATTAGAGGCGTATCTACATCGGCAAATGCGATCGCGGCGCTCGCGTGTACTTGGAGCCAACGCGCGCCGCTCGCGTGCGCAGGGCTTGTGTGCGCGATCGCGAACAAACGCGAGACCCGATCCACCGCGCCCTTGCCTGGTGTATCCATCCACGCCGGGGCGTTTCCGGTCCATGGATTTTGCATTCGCACGCGCTCGATTGCGGCGAGTGCGCCAGCGTCGTAGATCCAGCCGCTGGAGGGTGACGCGAACTGGACGGTTACTTTGTGAGGCCTGATTTGTGCGCACGAAAGCGCCCACATCGGCGCGAGCGCATCGCGCACGCCACGACGAATCGCGTCGGCAGAAAGCGTATCAACGTTGATGCGAAGCGCGTCGAGTTCGCGTGCTGCGGCTTGGATTGCGGCGACTGGAATCAGGGGGGCGGCCGGGGCGGAATCAGCCGTGGAATCGATGGAAGTCGTGCTATCGATCCACGCACCAAGCTCGTCGCGCCGGCGCGTCATCATGCTTGCAATCACGAAGCGGTCGGCGTCGTCGGCGTCGGGTTCGCCACGCTCGACTGCTTGGAAGAGATCGCGGGCAAGTTCGCGCCAGGCAACGTCGAATGAGTCTGCGCCAATCAGGCTTCGCCCGGCTCGGATGCGTTCGGACTCTTCGTTGAGTTGCGTCGCGAGCATGAGAGCCGCTCGGCCCGAACCGGCCTGTGGCGACTCAGGAGCCGAGAGATCGAGCCCTTGTGCAAAGGCTTCGCAAGAGTTCAACGCGATCAATATGAAACTTGAAGCGATGCACGCGCGAAAACTGGCTCGTAGCCCGGAATTAGGAAAGTGCGCTCGCGAGCTCAAGGCGAGTGCGCGCGTGGGCGAGGGCGTGCTGATACACGTCGAACAATTGCGCGACCATGCGACGCGCGTCGAATTCGGTGACGCACCAATCGTGCCCGGTGTGTGCAAAGCGGCGTCTGGCATCGCTATCAGCGTAGAGGCGCTCGACGGCTCGACGCAAACCAGCAACATCGCCAGGCGGTACGAGCAAGCCGGTTTCTTGGTCTTTACACGCTTCGCGCGTGCCATCAACGTCGTAGGCGACCGGGCACACATTGCTGAGCAGGGCTTGGGGGACAGTGCGAGGGAGCCCTTCGCGATAGCTTGGGTGCACGAGCAGGTCCATGCCACGCATCAGCCCGGGGATCCGCGTGGGCAGCACGAGGCCGGTCAAGATGAGTTGTGCAGGCGTGACAAGTTTAACAGGCGCTTCATGAGGCAACGCAGGAGAGTCCAACTCTGCGACGACGATGCCAAGAGCGCGCGCGCGGGCGAGGAGTCGCTGCCGCCACCACCCATCGCCGACCCAGAGCAGTTTCCAATCGAGATGTGTTTGTAATAGTGGGCCAAGAGCATCGAGCACGTCGTCGTGGCCTTTGTGTTGTGCGAGTCGGGCGACGGTGCCGACGACGAAATCAGTTGAAGCAAGGCCGAGTCGTGCGCGGATTTCGTCGCGCGATTCGCCTGCTGCGGGAGAGGTATAGGGCTCGATTTCCATGCCACTGCGCACGGTTGTGTAGAGCGAAGGCGTACCGATGCCACGCGCGAGAAATGTTGTTGTCATCGCGTCGGCAACGCTCACGATCGCGTCGCAGCGATTCGCGGCCTTTCTTTCCGCGAGCGTGTACGCGACGTTCATCAGGCGAACTTTGCAGCGGTGCAGCGGGCCACCTTCGATGGGCATGAAAGGCGGACCATGGATGGTATGAACAACGCCCAAGGCGTGGTTGCGTTCGCGCGCGAGGGTTTGCGAAGCGTCCCACGCGGCGAGCCGCCCCAGGATTCCTGCTTTGCTCGAATGCGTGTGCACGATATCGGGCGAGAGCATCTCAATGAGCCTGCGCAGCTCAATGCGGCCACGCTGATCGGTGCGCGGTGCAACCTCACGAACAAGATTGGGCACCTGATGCGTCGTGATTTTTTTGCCCGTGCTTGTACGAAACTGTGTCGCGCGATCGAGCAGCGAGCCCTCTGGTCCGAGGATAGGGCCGTACGCCAAATGAACATCATGCCCTAGGCGTGCTTGACCTTCGCAGGAGAGAAGCGTGTTCTCTTGCGAGCCGCCGAGGATGAGCCGAGTTGAGATGTGCAAGATGCGCATGTGGGTTGTGAGAGTGCCTGAATGATCAAATTTTTGGCTTACAGCCTTTCACAAGATGAAGATTTAGAAGGAGTAGACACAGGCTGAAGGCCTGTGCCACGAGAAGAGAGAAGTCAATTTGTGAGTGGCTCTATGTTACAAAATATTACCCTACTACCCTGTATTTTCTGCCTTACCGACTGCCGACTAGCGATTGCCGATTACCTATTTACTAACCTCATACTTGATCCATTCCAAGCATAATCCCGTCGGAGGCAGCGTGGGCCCCGCCTGCGAACGATTGCAAGCCTTGATGATCTGCGAGATGTCATCGGCTTTCTTTCTACCGCGGCCAACATCTACGAGCGTGCCCCCGATGATCCGGACCATGTTCCAAAGAAAGCCGCTGCCTGTCACATCGATGCGAACGCGCCGGCCATCGGGCGTTGGCACAAGTTCGATCACGCTGCAGGCAAAGATCGTGCGCACGGTGCTGACCCTGCCATGGCCCGCGGCGGCGAAGCTTACAAAATCATGTTCACCTACGAGCAAGTGAGCCGCTCGATTCATCGCATCAACATCGAGTGCGTCCCACACCTGGTGTACGTAGCGGCGATCCCACATGGGGCGGACGCCACCTTTGGCGCTGACGTGGAGCGTGTAGGAATACGCCTTGGAAGTCGCGCCGTGAACGGGGTTGAAATCATGATCCGCGATGTTCGCCGCGATGACTTGCACGTCATCGGGTAAACGGCTGTTGATCGCGCGAAGCAGGCGATCGGTGCCTCGCGAGAGAGGCCAACCCATGCCGCGTGGCGCGCTTGGTACGGGCGCGAGCTCTGGCGCACTAGGAGTTGTTGGTGCATGCTCGGCGTTGTTGGCGATCGCAATTGGTGTTGCATTCGCGTCACATTCTTCGTCACGTACTTCATCTGACACATCGCCCGAGCACGTAAACGCGGCGACTTGTCCGCGCGCGTGCACGCCCGAGTCGGTACGACTTGCGCCCATGAGCACGATGGGCTCACGAACGACCGCCATCACCGCACGTTCGAGAACGTGCTGCACGGTTCGCAAGGCGATGCGGTGCGTGGTTTCGCCTTCGCGGACGCCAAGTCTTTCGACGCCTGCCCACGCATGTGCACGAGGCACGCGTTGGAACGCTTTGGGAGATTTGCCTCCCATGCGATCGTCCTTGGTGGGTCGCTGATCCATCGGCGTGGAGTTGTGAATAGCTGCATCATGCGATATGGGCGCGTGAGGTTCCTGCTTCTGCCAACCACAGAAGTCGGTCCCGTCGTAGGTCACTGTGAGGCTGTATCGTGGCACGAGCAAGGATAGAGGGGGGTGGAAATGGCTCAATGGTCAAACGGTCAAATTGCCAAAGAGATACGCGGCATTCGGCATTCGGGTTTGGGCGATCGAGATTCGGCAATCAACGTTTGGTCATTTACCCATTTTGCTGCTCTTAGGCTTTTTCTCTTATTTCACCACCCCAATCACCAGTGTGCGGTCGTCGCTGCGATTGCTAAGCCCGGCAAAGTTACCAAGATCTTGCGTGATCGCCGCAACAATTGAGTTGGCGTCGGCTTCTTCAACCGCGCCCGCGTTCGAGAAAATCGCCCGCAGGCGTTCCTCGCCATACATCTTCTTGTCAGGGCTGAATGCTTCGGTGATGCCATCGGTGTAGATGGCGACGACTTGCCCGGGCTTCAACTGTACCTTGACCGCCGGGTATGTCGAGTCTTCGAGGATGCCCAAAGGCGGCCCGGCTTCGGGCGCTTCGAGCGTGATAATTTTGCCATCGGCTTCGCGAAGCAAGGGCGGCGGATGCCCCGCGAGCGAGAACGTCAGCACGCGTTGGTTCTGGTCGTAGGTGCCATAGAACGCGGTGACAAACGCGCCGCCATCGCGCGTATACCGACGCACGAGCTCGTGATTGATAAATTCAAGAACGCGATCTGGCGGCATCGACTTTCCGGGCATGAGGTGCGCGATGGCGTGAACAATGGCCATCAAGACAGCCGCGGGCGTGCCATGCCCAGACACGTCAGCAACGATGATGCCCCACTGACCATCGGGAAGCTCGAAAAAGTCGTAGTAATCCCCGCCCGCGCGGGTCGAAGTCTGGTAGTGCGTCGCCAATTCCAACGAAGCGATACATGGGCTCTCTTGTGGCAAGAGCGCGAGCTGGATCTCTTGCACCGCGCGCATCTCGCGATCCAGCGCCTCATATGCAACCTCAAGATCGCGCGTCAAAACCAGATTCTTGGTAGCACGGCCAAACAAATTGCTTGTCAGCACCGCGTCGGGAATGCGATCAAGGTCAAAGTTGTTGGGCTTGGGTGAAAAGAACGTCACCATGTTGATCGATTCGCCACTCTCAAACTGCGGGATGGCGAGGTACGAACGCATGCCACGCAGGTACGGATACGCCGGGTCGTCGTGCGACAACTTGAAGTCGTTGTCCACGCGTACGTTGTCGGAGTAGATAATGTCCGAGAAAAAGCCGGAGTCAAAGACAGGCAGCAGGTGTCGCTCGCGCCATGGATCAATCTCACGTTCCCACGCGCTGTTTCGGGTCATGCGAACCTTGGGCCTGGACAGGTCGCGGCGAGAGAGAGCGATCGTGAGCGATTGGCCGAACGTGCCACGCATTCGGCTGGCGTAGGTGCGAACCATTTGCTGCGCGTTGGTCGCGAGTGAAACCTCTCGCATGGTGTCAACGATGTGCGTCAGGCGTTCTTGCCAGGGCGCGGAATAGTGCGGCGCAGGGCCAATGTCTAGGTCCTTGGGATCTGTCGTAGGATGGATGGGCACGGTTTGGGGAAGGTCGGTATCGGGCAAGTTAGTTTCTGGAGTAGTCGAATCTTCGCTCATGTCTGAGAAGCTCCGGCTGCTTGCGTTGATGTCTTGCTATGAGCGTTTGAAGTGCCTTGTGGGTTCTTCTCTGAAGCATTCAACTGAAGAGGCATCGCGCTTTGGCTCGATGCCGACTGGATGTTTGGCGTTGCTGCACCTGCGAGCCCATCTTGTCGAACCAAGCCAGCCTGTATTGCCAATTCCGCCTGCTCTCTTTCAGGTCCGCGCGTGTGCAGGTGGACTATAACCCGCTGCTGATTTATCGCGCCCCTCTTCGCGCCCGACTTTAAAAACCTGCGTTGCTCAACGTCCACCGACGTGTCCGCGATGCGCCACCACCACAGCAAAAAGGGGATGCCTACGAGTAGAGTCACCGCGAGGATCGCCGCGAGGAGCCACATGTCTGCTTCGCCTCCCGCCTGCTGCGACAATCAGCACCGATTCAACTTTCACTTCAACCACTCACAGTTCAACGACCGCCATGTCCGTCTCGCGCATTGCTTCTACCGGTGGCAGCACCACCTCGTTACCAAAGGCTTCGAGCCCGGGGACCTTCGCCATCGCTACGCGGATCGCCGCCGCGTCGTACGCATCGCCCCTAGGCAACATCGTGGTCACGCCAGCCGCGACCTGCCCGGGCGAGGATTGCACCACCAAGCTCACGCGCTCTTCGTTTGGCTCGGGCGTGCCTGCCAACACCGCGAGCAAATCCAGCGCGTGCTGGCCTTCGGCTTTGGCTCCTTCAGACGAAGGAATCGCGCGGTCAAAGGCTTGCAACATGCCAAGCCAATTCTCGAATGTGCCCGCTTTTTCTACCCAGGTCGCGCCAGGAAGCGTCACGTTGGCGACCTCTTCAAGCTCGCCCGCGAGCGTGTCGATCAGCGTGACAAACTTGCCTGCGAGTGAACTCCTGAGTTCCTTGCTCGCCCACGCGCTTGGATAATTTCCTGTCACTAGCACCGCGCCCACATCGCTCGCGCCCGTGCCAAGTCCAAGAGCCTTCAAGAAATCGGCGTGTTCCAAACCCCCAGCATCCCCGCCTCCAAAGCTATTGAGAACGCGGCGTACGCCTCGCGCGTTTGGAGCCTTTTCCGCTACCACGTTGTACGCCTTGGCATCATCAGGCTTGGCACCGATGGGGAAGGTCTTGTTCTCGCCATGGAAAGGCACCGGTCCAACGCTCAAAATCGCCTTGGGGTCAAGCGTGCGGGCCAACTTTGCCAACACATATGCCTCTTCGCACGCGAGCATCGGGCTGATCAAAACCGCGAGTCTTTTACCCTTGCTCGTTGCCGCTTTCACGCCCGCGATCACATCGCTGTACGCCTTGGAATGGTCGCACTCGACCTTGACGCCAAACTGCAACCGCGTCGGCGTGGTCAGCCTTGCGTCGGAATGAACCCACTTCCACCCGTAGCGAATCTCATCGCTGATCCATTGCTTATTCACCTTGAGGTTGGTCCGCGGCTTGATGCGGTAAACCTTCCCCTCGTTGTGATCGATGCGAATGTTGTCGCCGCTGGCGGTGATGCCATCAATCGATGCGGTTTCCTTAAGAAACCACACGCGCTGCGCGAACAAAAAATCCTTGTCCAGAAGCGCGCCCACCGGGCATAAATCAATCACGTTCGCCGACAGTTCGTTATCCAAAGGCACGCCCGGGAAGACGTCGATCTCTTCCTTGTTGCCGCGGCCTTGCACCATCAGTTCGCTCGTCCCGGTCACTTCGCGCGTGAAGCGAACGCATCGCGTGCACATGATGCAGCGATCGCTGTACAGCAACACGTGCGTACCTAGATCCTTCTTGGGCTGCTTGACTTTTTGCTCTTCAAACCGCGAGACCCCGCGCCCAAACGCGTACGAATAATCCTGCAGCAAGCACTCGCCCGACTGATCGCACACCGGACAATCCAAGGGGTGGTTGATGAGCAGATATTCCATCACCGACTTCTGATTCGCGACGGCTTTGGGGCTGTCGGAATAGATCACCATGCCGTCGCTTGCGGTCTGTTGGCAGCTAGGCATGAGCTTGCCACCCATGAAGGGTTCGAGCGTACCTGACTTTAGGTTTGGCGTCCACACTTCAACCAAGCAGATTCGGCAACTGGCCACGATGCTCAGCCCATCGTGATAGCAATACTGCGGGATTTCTTTGCCGCGGCCTTCGCCTTGAAGGCGATTGGCCACCTGAAGGATAGTTTCACCGACCTTGAACTCTGTCTGTACGCCGTTTATCGTGATGCTCGCCATAGGTCCTCATCGTAGCGGCCGTTGGTGTGCCAAACCCGAAACTCAATACGTTCTTCGCGCCCAATGCTCAACTGTCATACTCGAATCAGCCCAGCGCCAGACACTCCTAACTAGGTACATATCTTTACAACAATGGGTACCACCAAGTCAGCAGCATCATCGGCACTGAATGGTCCATTTCCGCTCGGAACGTCACGCACTACCGGGGATCAAGTCCCGCGTGCCGCATCGACGTCCGCACCGCGTCCGCGTACGTCGGCGCGCCTGACCAGGCAAGCTCCCGGCAATCCTGGCTTAAAGGCGTCGCTGGCCCACTCGAAGTCTCTAAAGGCAACACGGACATATCAAATGCCGTCCGGTCTCCTTGGCTTGGCGGGCCTGTACCCGACCCGTGCATCACCGTGAACACCTTGGGGACGCCCCCGGCTTACAACGACTGATGCATAATCAAATCATTGACCGCGCTGCGACTCGGAAACGAATAGCGATTGCTGCCATACGCGTGGGTTCTTTCGTGCGTCTTGCCGATGTCCCATACTTTTCGCAAGCGATATCCAAGCGCGACCGTCGCGTGCTCGTTGGTCTCAGGGCTTTCAGGCGGCAGCACCAGCACCGATACTTACTGCATCAATCGTGCACACCAACGCTGGCAAGGGCTTGCTGCAATACGCCTTGATCACCAAGTCGCGTATGTCCTTAAACTTTACGCCCGGCTCGATTACTGAAAACCCTTCCGAATCTCGCTGTCTCATCCAATCGCGCAATGACAGGGGTGCTGCACAACCCAATTGGCGGGCCATCCCAAAGCCTTCTTATTTCATCTATCGCCCTCACGTGCAAGATGTCACACCAGGTCTGTACCGCACTTGGTGGCAGGACCGTTTCGGTAACTTCTTTGGCGTTCAAAGGACCCTTCCAACCTGCCCTGCTTGCCCCGCTGATTACAACCTAGATGGCGGTGTGACCGGCGACGATATCGCCGCCTTCTTCATCGCCTTCGAGCAGGGCGGCTGCTAACCCAAGCTGCCTCTTCGCGTCGGCTGAACCCTGCCGCTACTTCATATACATGCCTGGCACCCGCGTCGGCGGCTGACCTTCCTTCCCCTTCGGTCGCCGCCGACGTTGTTTGTACGTTAAACTATACTGCGTTGACACCACTTGAGTTGACACCGCCACCAGCCCTACCCTATATTTGCATGATGACGCATATATACACGAGTACCTCGCCTATTTCACCGCGCCCCAAAGCCCCTTCGAGAGTGCGCACCACACCCAAAACCCCCAAGGCTGCGGCGAACCGCAAGCACGCCATCGACGCCTCTCTCGATGCTGATTTCTTCGCCGCGCTAAGCGACCCCACCCGCTTGCAACTCATCTCCTGCATCGCCAAGTGCGCCCGCTGGTGTGCCGTGGGTGAGATTGCCGACTGCTGCGCCGTCGATATTTCCGTGGTCTCACGCCATCTATCTCTTCTCGCCCGCGCCGGCATCCTCGAATCCGCCAAAGAAGGCCGAACCGTGCGGTATCGCGTCCGCTTCGCGCACATTACCCAGCGACTGACCGACATCGCCAACGCCTTGACGCAATGCGCCGCTCAACAATCGTGCACACCAGCCGACGGCTCGTGCTGCGCGCCGGGCTCGTGCAGCTGCTAATCCGCAACGGCACATCAAACCGAGAACCCACGATGCACACCACACTTCCAAACGTCCTCTTTCTGTGCACGGGCAATTCGTGTCGCAGCCAAATGGCCGAGGGATTTGCCCGCGCCCTTCGCGCTGATCGCTTCAACGCGTATTCCGCCGGGACCAATCCGCATGGCATGAATGTGCTCGCGATCCGTGCCATGGCGGAAGTCGGCATCGATATCTCTACCCACTCGTCCAAACGCCCACAAGATGTTAAACAAAGCATCAACCAAAGCATCAAACCAAACATCAACCAAAGCATAAACCAAGTCATAAACCAAAGCATCACGCAAACCCTCGGCGTCGATTTCGACTTCGTCGTCACCGTCTGCGATTCGGCTCACGAATCCTGCCCAATCTTTGTTGGCTGCGACGGTAAGTCCCACGCACGCATCGTCCACCGCGGCTTCGATGATCCGCCTCGGCTTGCCAATCTGGCCCGGCTCGCCAGCGAAGCCAACCTAGCCAATTCCGCATTCACCGACGACGCCATGCCCCACTACCGCCGCGTGCGCGACGAAATCCACGCATACATCCTCACGCTTCCCGAATCGCTTACCTCCTAACACTTCCTCCCTCGGCACCACACACATTCAACCAAAGGCTCACCCATGAACGCTTCTTCTACCGATTCGCCTTCCAACTCCACTTCTTCCGCTCTTACTTCCGCCACCCCATGCTGCGGCCCATCCTGCTGTGGCGGGACACAGCAATCCGCTACGAGTCCAACTATTCCAGCCCCTACTCCAGCCCCTACTCCAGCCCTCACTCCAGCGATCGCGCCAAAGAATACGATCGACACCATCCACTCCATCGTTCGCGAGGGGTACGCCGCTATCGCCAACGCTGGCTCTTGGTCCGCCACCAAGCAGTCGCCATCTTTCGCATCCACCATTGTCCCGGCCGCCGTACTCGCCGCGCCGTCTTCCGCTCCCGCATCAAAATCCTGCTGCGCACCATCCGCTGCCGCGACTGGTGGCTGCTGTGGCCCATCCATTTGCACCCCCGAAGACCTCGCTCGCGCTATCGGCTACGCCACCAGCGATCTCGCCAACGCGCCCGCCGCCGCCAACATGGGCCTTTCCTGTGGCAACCCAACCGCTCTCGCCAGTCTCAAACCAGGCGAAATCGTTCTCGATCTCGGCTCTGGTGGCGGCTTTGATTGCTTCGTCGCCGGGCCTAAGGTCGGCTTCACCGGCCGCGTCATCGGCGTCGACATGACCAGCGACATGCTCACCAAAGCTCGTGGGCTGCTCCCCGCATACACCACTCGCACCGGCTTATCCAACGTCGAGTTCCGCTTAGGCGAGATCGAAAACCTCCCTGTCGCCGACAACTCTGTAGACGTTGTCATCTCTAACTGCGTGCTTAATCTCGCGCCCGACAAGGCTCGCGTTTGGCGCGAGATTGCCCGCGTTCTCAAGCCCGGCGGCCGCGTCGCCCTCTCTGATCTTGCTCTTCTCCGCCCTTTGCCTCTAGCACTACTGACCGACATCGAATCACTCATTGGCTGCATCGCGGGCGCGGTCCTTGTCGAAGAATTTCGTACAGACGCAGCAGCCGCTGGCCTCTCTGACATCACGCTCACGCACAAGCCCGAGTACATCGCCGCGATGACTCATTGGCAAGACCCTCTCTATCTCAGCATCATCCAAAGCCTGCCACCAGGCACCGCCCCAGCCGATTTCATTACCAGCCTTGATGTGGTCGCCTTCAAGCGCTAAAGCTACTTCTCCACCTATTCTTCCATCATGAACCTCTCACTTGTCGGCCATCACGCCTTGGTCTGTGGTGGCAGCAGCGGCATCGGCCTAGCCTGCGCCCGCGAACTCGCCCTGTTGGGCAGCCGCATCACCCTTGTTGCCCGCAACGCCGAATCTCTGGCTCAAGCTCTCGCTACGCTCTCATCTACCTACCAAGGCAAGCCCCTAGCACACGACCATTTTGTCGTTGACCTCGCGCAGCCCGCTCTAGTCGAATCAACTCTTGCATCCAAACTCAATGCCGCACTTGTTTCGGGCACGCCCTATTCGATCCTTATCAATAACACAGGCGGGCCCCCATCTGGCACAGCGCTCGACGCGTCCGCCACAGATCTGATCGCGTGCTTTAACGCCCAACTCATCACGGCACACACGCTGGTCCGCATGCTGGTGCCCCACTTCACGCAGCTCCGCTTTGGCCGTGTAATCAACATCACGTCAACAAGCGTGAAGCAACCGATTCCAAACCTTGCGATCAGCAACATCGTGCGGCCCGCCGTTGCGGCGTGGGGCAAGTGTCTTGCCACCGAGCTTGGGCCGTTGGGCGTCACCGTAAACAACGTTCTGCCTGGGTACACCGATACTGATCGCCTGCGTTCGCTGGTCAAAGGCCGTGCGAGCAAGCAAGGCGTGGATGAAGAAACCATCAAAGCCAGCATCATCGCCTCGACGCCCGCAGGCCGCTTTGGCGAGCCGGAAGAAATCGCGAGCGTGGTCGCGTTCTTATGTTCGCCCGCCGCAGCGTATGTCAATGGCGTTAATATCCCCGTGGATGGTGGCCGTTTGAGCACGTTGTGATAAAAGTAATGATGTACGTGAGAAACTTCGGATGGATTGGCGAGATTGTGCTTTTTCGTATACAGCTAGATGGGCTGAACGTACTTAGTATAGTGTTAAAAGGGGACGAGTCTTCGAGCCATTCCCGGCACACGTCCACTTAAATGAATTGCGACTCTGAAGGATTTGATATAGTTTGAATCACTATAATGCCTTCAACTAGAAGGACCGTCGCTTTGGCATGGCTTTACTTTAACTCGGATGGCTCAGTTGGCTTCGGCCAATCTCCAACAGCCTTTATCCACGCGGCTCGAAACGCGACGAGGTCAACTTGAACGCCGCATTCTGGACAAGGCTTGTGATCGCTTTCCACGTCAAGTATGTAGCCACATTTGGTACAAACTTTGCCGTCGCTATGTGCCGCTCTTCGTTTACAGGATCGTTTAAACATCAATAGAATGGCTGCCGAGCACAGTACGAGCAACAACAAAATCACTACAAGAGGCACTACCCACCTTGAAATGCTGCCAGGTGTCTTTGCAAATTCAAGGTAGATTACAATCGCTATTCCTGGCGCGAGAGACATAGTAGCACCGAAAGCAATATGCAGATATGTATAGAATTTTATTTTATATAGATTCAATTGTGTTAAAGCTGCCTTTCATGCCTTTGCCTTGGGTGGTCCGGCCGTCCCCGCCGGTTGTCTTTGTATCGTTATCTGCTACGCAGCAGGACACAGCTATTGCCAGTTACGTAGAGTCTGGTGAGTGCCGTAAAAAAGCTCGCCTCGATTACAGGCGAGCGATTGTTCAGCGGCATTCTTTACATAGCTACATCAAAAGTTAAACAATTGGTATTAACGTATCTTTACTTCTGCGCTGCCCTGACAAATCCGAGCCACCGTGAATGAGAGCCAAGGGGTCAAGAATGACCCCAGAAAGGCTCTCCAATGAAGCGTAAACGTCACAGCACCGAAGAGATCATCCGCAAGCTCCGCGAGGCCGAGCAGCTCCAGGCCTCGGGGCAAACCGTCGGGCAGGTCTGCCAGAAGCTCGAGATCAGCCAGGGCACGCTGCACCGATGGCAGAACCAGTTCCGAAGTATGGGCGACAGCGAAATCAAACGCCTCCGGGCCCTTGAAGAGGAGAACCGCCGTCTCAAGAAGGCGGTGGCGGAGCTGACGCTGGACAAGCAGATCCTCAAGGAGCTCAACGAGGGAAAATGGTGAGCCCGACCCGTCGCCGCGAGGCGTTCGAGCATATCCGGCGTGTATGGCCGGAGTGTTCCGAGCGTCGCTGCTGCGAACTGGTCGGGCTCTCACGCAACGCCATCGAAGCGCCCCAGCGTGTGGTGGACAGGGACAAACCGCTGGTGGCGGTGCTGCAGAAGATCTCGGCAAAGCACCCTCGGCTGGGGTACCGGATGCTGCACGGACGGGTAAAGCTGATGGGCTTCGGGGTTGGGCGCGATCAGGTCCACCGGTTGTGCCGCAAGCACGGCCTGAAGGTGCCGCAACGGGTGAGGCGGCGTCGGGCCATCGGCGTGCCCGCCAACGCGGTGCATGTGATGCGGTCCGAGCATCGCAACCACGTGTGGACCTGGGACTTTGTGAGCGACCAGACCATGAACGACGGGCGGACGTTCAAGATCCTGACGGTGGTGGACGAGTACACGCGGGTGCCGCTGCTGACCTGCGCGGCGCGGCACATCAACTCGGCGGAGGTGATCCGGCAGGTCGCCGGATTGTTCGCTCTGCACGGCACGCCCAGGCATATCCGATCCGACAACGGCCCGGAGTTCATCGCCGGGTGCCTGCGGGACTATCTGGCGTCGAGCGGGGTCGGGCCGCTGTACATCGAACCGGGCAGCCCGTGGCAGAACGGGATCATCGAGAGCTTCAACGGCCGCCTGAAGGCCGAGTGCCTGGAGCTGGAGGCGTTCCACAGCATGGAAGAAGCGAGGATGCTGATAACCGACTACCAGCGGTTCTACCGCGACGACCGGCCGCACAGCAGTTTGAACTACCAGCCACCCGGTGCGTTCGCGGCGGCGTGTCGATTGAAGGAAGCAGAGCAGAAGACCAACTTGGTCGGGAGAGGAGACGAAGGTCCCCTCTCCTCTCCCGAACCCTCTCCTCTACCCGGTTCTCCTGTGGGGGCCGGGGTCATCAGCGATCAAGAAAGCGTCCGGGTACCATCAGACACTCTCATTCGGGTTGGCTCATGAAAGTCAGGCAGCGCACCTGGGCTGGGGCAACAAGTACTTCGCCGATAGTGCGAGGGCTAAGCCGGCAAAGGCGAAATGAGCGCTGATTCGGTTCATTGAGGATCTCTTGGATATGCGGCTCGTGGCCTACTCAACGCGAGTAGTTTGAGAGCGCATTGTGTCTCCGTTGCCGGGCGTAATCAAAAATCAACCAACGGTCAACAATTATCCAGTATAAATCCTGAAGATTTACTTTCGCAACCACACCCCGCCCTGTATACTGCCAATATCCAACACTCGGAGGTACTCTTTGACGTCCATCCCATCCAGTCTTGATCAAGTCGCTATCGAGCTTA
>JBBRGG010000043.1:0-17435 GCA_038240875.1 Phycisphaerales bacterium
CTCGCATGTAAAGCGAGTGCTCTAGCCGTTGAGCTAACCGCCCGAAATCCCCTGTAGAGGATCAAATCAAGGCTCTACCTTAGGTCCCTATCAGGCACGCCGCGCGTTCATCTTTATAGCCATCACGCCCCCCAAATATCCCGCGACCCCGAGCACGAAAAGTATTGCGACAGGCAAGGCGACGTCCGCGAACCCAGTGCCACGCCACATCGCCCCTTCGATCGCGTCCACGACCCATTTGAACGGACTGATGCCGCTCAACGTTTGGAGCAATGGCGGCATGAAGAAGACTGGAATACTCCCGCCACCAATCATTGCGAGGATCAAAACCGCCGCCCTTCCATAGCCCTGCGCAGCCCCCTCGGTCTTGGACAACCCGGCCAGAAACATCATAATTCCAGTAAAACCAACAGCCGCCGCAAAGACTGCCAAGGCCATGAGTTCTGGATGGGCGAAGCGTGCGTTGTACACAAATATTGCAAAGCCGATCAAGATCACCTGCACCAGCACGCACGCGAAAAAGCACGCCAGAGCCTTGCCCGCAAGAATCTGGCCCATCGTTAAAGGCGACGTTGTCAATCGTGTAATTGTCCCGCGTGTGCGTTCTTCCGCAAGCGAAGACGCGAACGCCATCACGCACCCCATGAGCCCCCAGACCATACCTTGCGGAAATGAAATCTCGAATGAGGATTGCGGGCGAACGCGTTCGGTTGCAAGCTTTGTCACTTCGACGCGCACAGGCCGCCAACCACCGGCACCATTCTCTACGCCACCATTAACGCCACTCGCAGCACCACTATCTATTGTTCCGGTAGCGGCCGCGCCCTTCATCTCATCAGGCTTGTTGAGGTTCGCTGCTGGGGTGGGCGTGGTGCTTGCGTTTCCACCCACCGCACCAGACCTGGACAAGTTGGCAACCGCGTCAAACATCGTAGCGAATGCCAACCTTTGCACCGGATTGAGCCCTGGTGCCTTGGCAATATCGCGCTTGGCCTGATCGACGTTTTTATCCATCACCACAGGATTTTGGAAGGTCCGCGCCATTTGTTTGAAGCCGATTTCGTTGAGCTTGCCTTCGAGAAGCCCGGCTTCTGCCGTGCGGGTAGGATCGACTACTGCACGCAAGACCAGCCCGCCACCGGAAAGTATCGAGCCTGATGCTTCTTCAAAGCCTTTGGGCACGATGATGCACGCCGTTACTTTGCCCTTCTGTACGAGAGCTTCGCCTTCAGTGACCGTTGCGACACGCGTTAGCTTCAGTGCTGGGTCTGCTTCGAGATCGTTCACGAACGCGACCGCCGCCGAACCACCATCGAGGTCGGCGACGGCGATATCCATCTTGCCACCGCCACCACCGCCACCAAAGACATAGCCGAAAAACATCGCAATAGCGAGCGGAAACACGAACGTAAAGAAGCAGTCGGCACGGTCGCGCGACAACAACTTCAAGTCCTTCATTGCAACCGCGATAATCCTTGAAACGTTACCGCCCATGTACTTCCTTCCAACTTCCTTCCCATGCACTTGCCGCTATTTCCTACTCAGTCGCGCAGTCGCCGCCCAGTTAAATGCAAAAAAACCACTTCGAGATCGGGCCGATCGATCCGAACGCCATCGACAGGCCCTCGCACCCCACTTGCCTCATCACGTTTACTAACGCCATCTTCGCCTATACCCCTACTGCTCGCGACAGCCCCAACTGGCTGCTTGATTTCAACTGGCTGCTTGCTTTCTTCGAGGAAGCGCGCGATCTCACGAAGCGGATCATCGGTACGAATTTCTTCGTCGAGGCCGCCCCGGGTGACGGTGACTACGCTGCCGCCGCCATGAGCCGCGATGAGTTGAGGGACAGTTCCCATCGCGAGCACACAGCCTTTGTCGATGATCGCGACACGATCACACAACCGAGCGGCTTCTTCCATGTAATGCGTGGTGTACACGATTGTTCGGCCGCGCTGCGCGAGAGTCTTTACCAACTCAAGAATATTATTTCGGCTTTGTGGATCAACGCCCGCCGTCGGCTCATCCATGAGCAGCAGCGCAGGGTCATGCATGAGTGCCACGGCGAGATTCAGCCTTCGCTGCATGCCACCCGAATACGCCTTCACGCGATCGTCCGCACGCTGCGCGAGACCAACTTGATCCAAGACCTCGGCGATTCGCGCGGTCAACGCCTTTCCATGAAGGCCATAGAGCTTGCCAAAGAAGGCGAGGTTTTCGTTCGCCGAGAGTTCCACATAGAGAGCGAGAGATTGCGGCGCGACGCCGATTTTCATCCGCACCTTTGGATCGGTTGGCGAACCAAGGCCTTGGATCGTGACCGTGCCCGCGTCGGGAGTAATCAGCCCTGTAGCCATCCCGATGATCGTGCTTTTGCCGGCACCATTGGGCCCGAGCAAGCCAAAGACCTCGCCGGGCCTGATCGCCAACGTGACGTCATCCACCGCGACGGTGGAGCCGAACGACTTGCGAATGTTCGTGAGCGTGAGCATCAGTGGCAGGGTACCCCATGCAATCACTACGTGCAGAGGAAGCCGAGCAATGAAAGCAAACGATACGAGGGGTGGCGAGCGCGAAAAAAAGCCCGAGCCAATTGGCCCGGGCTGATGACTGTCGAGATCATTTGTAATTAGCGAATCAGTTCATGCTGGCAACTGCTGCCGCCGCCGCAGCCGCAGCAGCCGCTCGTGCGTTTTCGTTGCCTTCCTTCGCCGCGTCTTGCTCACGCCATTGACGCTGCTGCTCCAAGGCTTCGAGATTGCCAAGGAAATGCGCTTCGAGTTGCAAGCGGATTTTTTCCATGGCCTTGTTCTGGATCTGACGCACGCGCTCCTTGGTGACGCCGATGATCTGGCCGACTTGCTCCAGAGTCATGGGTTTTTCCAATTCGCCGGTTTCCAAGCCGAAGCGATGCTCGATGACCGTGCGCTCGACCTCGGTCAGGTCGGCACGATTCTCCGAGACGATGCGCTTGACCTCTTCCGCCGCGTCTTTCTCGAACGTTGCACGCTTGGTTTCGAGAAAGTTGGACCGCTCGAGCTTGGGGTCAAAGTCAGTTGGGTAGCGCTGGCGATACTTGCTCAGCTTCATGCCCTGACGGCTAAAGGCCTTCAAGATCGCTCGGCAGGCGTACGTGCTGAACTTGTACCCACGTCCAGCATCGAACTTATCCACCGCGCGAAGCAGAGCCATATTTCCTTCGCTGACCAGATCAGCAAAGTCAACCTCGCTCATGCGCGTCCGCTTGGCCATCGCCAGCACCAGCGCTAGGTTCGTCTCGGCGATTTGCTCGCGGATGCGATCGGAAACGCGGTACCACCGAAGGATTTCCTCGGCTTGCTCTTGAGCAGGCTGACGCGATGGAGATTCCCATACGTCCTTTTGGATCTTCCAAATACGGAAGCGGGCGTAATTGAATTGGTGGAAGAGGATCTTTTCCTGAGCGCCCGTCAAGATGACCTGCTGCGCGCTCTTGACCGTGCGGCCGCGAGCCGCAGAGAGATCGTCCATGACCGGGTGATACCAGGTGGTATCAGGCTTAGGGATGTCGTGGCCAACGGAGTAGATCTTCTGCTCGGCTTCTTCTTCCTCGAATGCGGGCGAGGGGATGAAATCCTGCTCGCAGGACATGATCGCTTTCATGAGGCGTTCGTCTTCTGCGGAGAGCCCGCGACGCACGCCACCGGGTCGAGCAGCCTTAGTTCCTGCACCGGGCGCAAGGATCGCGCTCGAACCGCCACGGTTTCGCTTACGCTCTTGCTCGAGTGGGCTTAGACGTTTGCCCGTCATTGTATGCCTCATAGTCGTTTCCATAGCCTTCCTGCTCTTCTGATGAATTGACGCACATGTGCTGGCGGATTGGGTTCAAAGGCTCAAAAGTCTGCCTGAGAACTCGACGCCAACGCGTTTGCCCCACTTCATCGATCGTTCGAAGCCTTTTCCTGCTTCGCCCGTACGTGCGTACTTAACATACCTATAACAAATACAACTGAAACAATTGATTCGCTACTGTTGAAAGACCCCCCTACGGACATTTCTATCTGAATGGGCGACGAGAAAAGACTATCTGAACTCTAAGTAGCAGCAAGGAACTTATCCGAGCATTTTCAAGATGCTGAGATGCCGAATCGAGCTCAACTGATCGGCTTCGTTTCGGCTCTCAAATAGATTCGCCTCAAACTGGGTAACTACGAATAACTTGCAGACACGTCGAAAGATTTATTGATTTTTTTGACTTTGCGTTCGGCCCTAATAGCGCCCGGCTCTGAATAATCCTGAAATAGTTTAGCGGAGATAGCACTGGAATAGCATTATGTAAGCGTTTACATTGTATCTGTCAAGTATTTCTTAAATAAACTTCGACTTTCGTGAGATCGTTGTCTCATCACCACCTTAGGTGCCAAGCTGGGAAGCACCGGGCATGGTCAGGAGCCATCGATCATTCTACGCACAAGCACACTTGAAAGTTCCAAGCACGAAGCATCAAGACCGCGAGATTTTGTATCTATACCAAAGAGATTCAGTTTCTTGTAGGTAGTACTTGATCCATATAACACGGCTGAGTAGAGTTACAGAGGTTGACTTGGCAGGGCTTTCGCCGCGCACTCGTCGTGGCAACTCACACTACCAGACAAAACTGATTTCGCCAAGTGCCATCTGAACAATCAACAGCATACCCACACAATCTTCTATTCAACAACAATCTTTCCCCTGTTACTGGGCGTGGAAGCGAGCGGACTTAGTACATCTCGCCTAATTTGTCTTTAGTAGCCCAAGGGTTAATTGGGTATTGGATAGGTTCAAACTCTTCATCTTTGCCAATTTCACGCTCAGCAAACTTGTATTGGGCACTGCTCGATTTAGCTGTGCGACTGCAAGACCACGGCCGGGTGTGGTGTGGTGTGGCGTGATTTCGTTTCACAATGCACAAACACAGAAGCGACAGCGGCTGCGTGCTTGCGAGAGTAATTGACCTTGCTGCTTGGGTCCTTGGCCAACCCTACAGTAATAGGTGTGTCTGGCGCATGAAGACTCATTTTTGTTGCTTCACCATCTTTTATCTTGGTAGCTTGTACCTGTATCTTTTGTATCGAGACAACTCGCGGCTCGCGCTTTCCGCGTTATAGGCCGCATCAAATAGGAGTGATATCATGGCCTTTACTCTGCCCACTCTGCCGTACCCGACCAATGCGCTTGAACCCTCGATCGATGCGACGACGATGGAAATCCATCATGGTCGGCATCACAAGGCTTACGTTGATAACGCCAACAAGGCTCTTGACGGCACGACGTTCGCGAGCGCAAGCGTTGAAGAAGTCTGCCGAATGCTGGCGGAGCTTCCTGATGACAAGCGAGGCCCGGTTCGCAACAACGCGGGCGGGCACCTCAACCACACGATGTATTGGAACTTGATGGCGCCTGGTAGCAATGGTGGGGGTGGGGCTCCGACTGGTGATCTTGCGGCAGCCATCACCAAGGCGTTTGGTTCCTTTGACGCGTTTAAAGAGAAGTTTGCGGCGGCGGGCGTTGGCCGATTTGGCTCAGGGTGGGCTTGGCTGGTTGTGAACGCTGACAAGTCGCTGGCGATTGTTTCGACGGCGAACCAGGACAATCCGATCATGGGCAAGGCGATTGCCGGTTGCGAAGGCACGCCGATTTTGGGTTGTGATGTGTGGGAACACGCCTACTACCTCAAGCACCAGAACAAGCGCGCGGATTACATCGGCGCGTGGTGGAATGTTGTCAACTGGGGCGCGGTTTCGACTTTATTTGCCAAGTAATGACTTGATTGACCGTGTGTATGCGCATGCTTACACCATCATGCGCGTGCGTGGGAAGCGATAACCAATTGAGAGCCTGGGTGCTATGAGCGTTTTGACAATTGGCAAGAGCGTGGAGAATCAATCGATGCAGAAGAGCAAGATCGCGGTCACCGTCGCGGTGATCGGGCCTTTGGTTGTGTTGGTAGTGCTGGTGATTGGGATTGCAATTTCGATGCAGAACCCGCCCAAGAAGCAGCCACCGCTTGGCGCGGGCGCAGGCGAAACCGGCGGGGCTAACTCACTGGGTCAGATTCTGGGCGTGGGAGCTATGGGTGCTGAATCGGCGAATTCTGCGAATTCGGCGAACGCGACGCGGGCTTCAGGCGAAGAAATCCCGCAGCTTGTTGCGCCTGAATCGCTCGCACAAGGCTTTGTACTTGTCGTCACGGACTCGGCCAAGCGGGCGACGCTTGATTCACCGATGTACATCGCGGGAAACCTCAATAACTGGAACCCGGGCAGTGTGGATTTCAAGCTCACGCCCCAGTCGGATATGCGCTGGCGCTTTATCTTTGACGGCCCACCCAAGCTGCCTAGCGGTGCACGGTTGGAGTTTAAGATGACGCGTGGCACATGGGATATTGAAGAGCTTGATGAGAGTCTGGTCAAGGTTACCAATCGCACGCTGCCGATGGTTGATGTGTCGAAGCTCAGGTCGGATGAAAAGCCGGTGATCGAGATCACGGTTGCCAAGTGGGGTGACCAAAGCGACGGCTTTAAGGTTAGGGACGCGATGAATCCTTATCGCGCAATTAAAGCCGCGGGAACGCTCAAGCGTTTACAAGTGACTAGTGGGGTGGCGACCGCGAAGGGCGCGATGCGTGATGTCTTGGTGTGGCTGCCTCCGGGGTATGACGATGCGCGGAATGCGGATCGGAAGTATCCGGTGTTATATTTGATGGATGGGCAGAATGTGTTTGAGAAGCTGCCAACGGTTCCGGGCGAATGGGAAGCCGACGAGACGGCGTTACGGTTGGTGCGCGATGGAACAATTGAGCCTTTGATCATCGTGGGCGTGCCCAACAGCGGCGCGGGGCGGATGTCGGAATACATGCCTTTTGCAGCTCTGCCCGGCGTGAAGCCCGAGGGAGACGGGTTTGTCGCGTGGCTTAGTGGCGAGGTCGTGCCTCGGGTGAATAGCGCGTTTCGTACGGACATTCGTGCATCACGCACGACCATCGGCGGGAGTTCGCTTGGAGCCATTATCTCGCTACACGCGGCGGTCAAGCGGCCTGATATCTTTGGGATGGTGCTGCTGGAAAGCCTGCCTTTGACTACAGGAGGCAAGGCGACTTGGGAGACGTATATCGCTTCGATCACGACGTGGCCGGGTCGAGTCTACTTGGGCATAGGCGAGAGCGAACTGGGCAATGACCCGGCGCTAACCGAGCGGAATGCCGAGTACGTGAAAGCGGTGCGCGACTTTGATGCCAATCTCGCTGCGAACGGGGTGGACGCGACGCGGCGTGTGCTGGTTGTTGAAGCAGGCGCGGCACACACCGAGTCTTCATGGGCCAGACGATTCCCGCAGGCGCTCACGTTCCTGTACGCGGCTTCGCCTGATTCGACGAAGTAATTGTCAACAGGTCTCAGGAGCACTTTTCAAGCACTGAATACTTGAATTGACTAACGCACGCGCAATGAACAAGGTACGAGGATTCTGCTCTAGCGTGCGTGCGTGGAACGCTTCACTGGAATCGAGCAAGGAGACTTCATGGGTGGATCTCGTGCTCGTGGCGTAGTCTTGGTGCTTATCACGCTTTGCGTTCTGCTTGGAGCGTTGGTCGGGTGCAGCTCGCTTGAAGCGAGGTTTATCGTGCCTAGCCAGCAAGACTTTGAGGCGCCATCGCCTTATATCGAAACGTGGATCCCGGTTGGGAAGGATGGCAACAGGGAAAGGCTGCACGCGTTGATGGTGCCCGCGCCCGCGAGCGCGCTTGATGCCAGTGGCAATTCGCCAGCGATTGTCTTCTTTCATGGAGCCATGACGCAGCTTACGGATGTGACCGGAGCGATGCTGCCGATTGTTGACGAAGCGGGTGCGACGCTGGTGCTTGTTGCGTATCGAGGCTTTGGAAAGTCGTCGCACATCAACAATGTGACGCGTAACACAATGGTCGAAGATGGGTTAACGGCGGTTGACTTTGTTCGCGCGATGAAGGGCGTTGATCCGGATCGCGTTGCAACCTTTGGCTATAGCTTTGGTGGCATGACGAGCCTTGCTGTTGCACGCCAGCGCGAGTGGGTCAGGCCGGTGGTGGCGGGCGGCGCTTTTTCATCTTCAGGAATGTCGCTGCATGATCGACGCGTGCAGTGGCTTGCGCTGCTTGCGGGCGCGAGGCATGAGCCGATCACGAACATGCGATACATGCAAGGGCGAAGGGTCGCGCTGTTTCACCCGGGGAGAGATGACATCGTGCCGATGGCTCACGCGCTTCGGTTGCTGAACGCTGGTAGCAAAGCTGGTGCGCGGATATCACTTTACATTTGTCCCGACGCGACACATTTCAACATCATTGATATGTATCCAGAAGTGCTGGATGATGTGGCCAAGACGTGCAGAGAAGAGTGGGCATTGCCGCCTGGAAGGTACAAAGCTGGGCCTACGGGCACTATTGCGCCGGGACAATTTCCCGACAATCGCGGTGAGAGAGACGCAGCAATCGGGCCTGAGATGCGTACTTCGGAAGTGCAACCGGATCCAACATCCGTGCAATCAACCAAGTTCTTTCCCGTGCCACCGTTGCGTTGAGCGTGCGGGAAGTGATTGATACAACTGGTACGAATCAGGCGTTAAAAAGAATTAGGTGAAACTAGCTATAGAAAGTAATGAAAAACCCCCTTAGAAGAGAGGGTACCAAGACCGCAGGTTTTAACTCGGTTTCGTTGACTGCTTTGGAGTAGATGCCTGCTAAAGAATCAGGGTTTCGCGGGAGTTGGAGTAGTTGCAGGAGTAGTTGCGGGATCTGGAGTAGTTGCGGGAGCAACTTCAGGGTCAGCGTCAGGCTTGGGCATTTCCGCTGCAGTTTTGACGTCTTCGAGTTTCAGCTCAGTAATCATGGCTTTGGTGAGATCGTCGGATTTGGGAGACAGGACCATCGGGCGTGC
Organism: Phycisphaerales bacterium; assembly: GCA_038240875.1. Classification (GTDB taxonomy): domain Bacteria; phylum Planctomycetota; class Phycisphaerae; order Phycisphaerales; family UBA1924; genus JBBRGG01. Next base: position 8,931 of record JBBRGG010000043.1, read on the forward strand.
GAGAATTTCCTGAACGACAGCGGGGACGTTGTTGGAGCGAATCGTAGCGTTGGCGCGTGAAGCAATGACGTGGGTGTAGCCGAGGCGTTCGGCCATGCGGACCGCCGATTCATTCGCCAGGGCGTAGGCCTCGCCGACTTGCTTGGACTCGAAATCGGCGATTGCACGCTGGGCGTCTTCTTGAGCCGATTGAAGCTGCTGCTGCTTGTTGCTGAATTTTTCCACAAGGGCTTCGAACTCGGGGGTGCCTTGCTGGAGGGCCTGGCCTTGCTGCTGGATTTCTTGGAGTTCGCCAATAATTGGTTGAATAGACTCGCGCTGGTTGCTGCTAAATGCGGTGCGAGCCGGGGCGTAGCGTTCACTGATGACCATGCGCTCGACGATATCGAGAAGGTCGATCGTGGCGAAGCGCGAGGGGACGGTCGCGGGGGCGGAGCTTTGCGCCGTCGCAGATGCGGCAAGGCCAAAGTACGCTGCAAGACTCGTGGCGGCAACGGCGCCGGTGATGAAGAAAGCACGCGAATAGATCGACATGGGCCAGCTCCGATTGGTACGTTTGGATTCGAGGGTCGGCGTGATCGTGCAACGCGCACATCAGCCTTAGGACTTTGGGACTTGTTTACTGAAGCGGTCTCACAAGGGTCGCACAAGATTCTCATATTGCTTGTACAATATTTGTGCTGTGCCGATGGTAGCCGACATGAAACCATGTTGTCATTCGGCTGAGTTTATTGGCCCAGCGCTCGAAGGACCACTGTGGCATATGCCCCGCGCGGGAGCTTGAAACCGATTCGGCGTTTGAGAGCTTTGGTAGAGTTCGCCGCGGCTTCTTCGTCGCGTTGTGGGGCTTCCATAACGATGTCGCGAACTTCGATGAACAAAGGTCGATCAGCCTCACCAAAGAATGGGCGACGAAGCCCGGGGACGCGGAGCTGTTCAAGGCTGATTCCTTCGGCGGCGAGTGCTTCCGCAGCGAAGCCACCCCAAGGCTCTTCGAGCACGCTCGACTTTGCGAGCAATGGCATCACGCAGGAACGCCAATCATGCGAAAGAGGGCTTTGTGCTGCTTGCGAACGTTCTACGGAATTGCTGGCGGCAGGTGAGTTGGCGGTGGAAGCCGAATTGCCCGCAAGCGCGTGAGCCGCGCGGACATGAGCTGCGAGAATTGGAGCCGCGGTTGTGCCGATGCCATCGACGATTGCGGATTTGGGAAACTCCATGACGCCGAATTCGTCTTGTGCGGTTGCGCGGTCCTTGGTTGCAGGCGCGATGGCGCGAGCGATCCTCGCGGCGGCGTCGTTCCACAAGTGGCTTTGGTACGCTTCGATGTACATCGCCTGCACAAAGTAAGGCAGCATCGCGAAGGCGTCCTTGAACGACGCGCCCCCCGCCAACGCTTCGATAGCACGGCGTTCGGGCATCAAGGGGATCATCTCAACGAGTGCCTCCCACTTGCCCCAGTGCATCGCGCACGCGCGAGAGAGCGTGCGAGTCTTGCCGAGGTCTTTACGGGCTGGGGTCGCGATAGCGAGCTTGAGTGCGCCCTCGAAATCGTCATCGATGAGGCGGCGAGCGACAAAGCCCCCGCCATGGCGTGCCGAGCCGAAGCGCTGTGCGCCGAAGTAATTCATCACAAGCATGGCGGGCGCGTTGGAGGAGGAGGTTGGCGCGTGAGTGTTTGAGGCAGAGTTAGATTTACTCGTTTTCGACCGCGAATCGGTCGTGCGAAGCAATCGCGCGTAATTGTCCATCATCTTGCATTCGCTCTCGTCGATGCCACGCACGATGAGTTCAAATTGGTTGCCGAGGATGGTGCTAGCATCGAGTTCGCGGGTGGAAAAGCCGAGGAGTTCCGCCGACCAGCTGGGGATGGATGCTTCTAGAGATTCGTCGTTGTCGAGTGTTTCGGCTTTGGCGTTGGGCTTGGAATTGGGCTTGGCCGAGAGGGCACCTTTGGCGTTCTCGTTGGGTTTGCCGTTGGGCTTACCGGTTTGATTACCTTTTGCTCGCTTGACAAGTTCTTCCGGGGCGGGCCGTGCGCCTTCGAGCTTGGGCAAGGCTTTGCCACGCAGAGCCGTCATCGGGGCGGCGATAAGTTGCGACGTCACCGCGTGCTTGTCCTTCAGCCCCGCGTACATAAAGAGCGTTGGCTTGGCACGCATCGCGCGAGCCACATGCCCCACGGCATCGGGCGTCGTCAGCGACGTCTTTTCCAAGCGATATATCGCGTATCGTGCGTCTCTCGAAGGCTGTTTCACCAGCCCGGCAAGAAAGTCTGGGTCGGTGAGTTCGGTCACGCGGAAGTCGGCGGGATGCCTGCGAATAGTCATGGAGAAAGCATCCTAGGTCGATCCGATCATGCGGCATGCCTGGGCTTGATTTGGATTGATTTGCTTTGCTTCGATTTGGTGCGACAATTGCCGATATCGTTGTTGCTCGTTCGTCGCACGCGCACACGCCTGGAGATCACGCCATGAAACTTGACCGCCTTTTTTCTGATAGCCAGTTCTCGAACAGCCAGTTCTCAAACAACTCGATCAGTTCGTCAATTTCAGCGCGCAGTTTTGCGCGCGGCTTTAGACGCACTCATCTGGTCAACATAGTGGCTGGTTTCGCCATCGCGGGCTTTGTGGCGTGGGGCTTGAGCGAGCTGCCCAGCTTTTCCGCGCGTGTTGCCAACGCCCAGTCTTCACCAAATGCCTCGGCAAATGCTGGCATCCCTGAGGGCATGGCGCAGTCCGACTTTCCTCATGGCGTGCCCGCGAGCACGCCACAGGATCACATCGCACGCGTCTTGAAATTGGTCATCCCTGCAACCTTTCACTTTCGCGCGACCAAACCCGATGGCAGCGTAACCCTGGGCACAGGATTCGTCACCGGTGGCGATGGCGTTTCACTGACATGCTATTCGCTCATCAAAGACGCGACGTCGATCCGCGTCATGATGACCGACGGCTCCTGGCACACCGCTAAGGTCTTTGGTGGCGACGATTCCACCAACATCGGCCTCTTGCAAATCAACGTGCCGCCCGGCATCTCGATGCAGAACGTAACCCTCGGCCACACCGAAGAAACTGCAATAGGCGATCCCGTTGCTTCCGTCGCCATGCCCTTTGGCAAAGCCCCGATCATCTCGCTGGGCCGAATGTGTGGCATCGGCCTCTTGCCACCAGGCATCGGCGAGCGCACCAGCATGGCACTCATTGATGCGCGCACGGGTGCCGACATGGTTGGCGGGCCCGCAGTCGCCGCCGACGGACGCGTGATAGGCATCATTTCATCGGCGTTCCAAACTACTGATTCAGCTGGAGCAAACCTCGCCGGCGCAAACGCAGCTTCAGCAAACTCCAGCTCGAATGGCTGGATCATCCCGATCTCCACCGTCAACCGCATGTTCTCGTCCTATCAAGACCGTGGCTTGCTGCGCTGGACCAGCTTGGGTTTATAGCTTTCACCCGTGCGCGACTTTGCCTCTGGTGTCGAATACGCGGGCAACTTTGGTGCTGTTATTAAGAGCGTCGTCAAGGGTTCACCCGCCGACAGCGTGGGCATCTTCGCCGGCGATCGCCTGCTTGAAATGAGTGGCGTGCCGATCAACGCGCTCGATGAAGACGCGATGCCTGCGCTTCGCCGAATGCTCGATCTCAACACCGCTGGCAAGCCTATCACGCTGCTCATCAAGCGAGGCGAAGAGATTCTCATCATCGATGTCGCGCCTGAAGAATTGCCTTGAGAGATCCAAAGCGAGAAACTGGTCTGGCTGCAACGTGCTGTTGTTTCTTCGAGTTCTGCAGATTCAGCAAACCACTCCAACTCAAAGCACGCTACCCATGTAAAAGTACCATCCAAGCCCGATGGTAAAGACCATGCAGCCATAGAGCGCGTGCTCGATGGACGCCGCGGCGAGCGAACGCGTCTTGTGGTACGTGTACGAGAAGAGCAACCCGCCCACAAACGTGAGCGCGATAGCGATGCTGTTCTCGAGCAGCACATGCACGTATGCGAACGCGACGCTGCTTGCCAGAATCATTGCCGTCGGCGAGCGAAAGATCGCGCGGTACCGCTGGAAGCAAAATACTCGCCAAATCAGCTCTTGCGGGATCACGCTGATAAGCGGATAAATCAACATGATCCGCAACCAAAGCCCAGGCATTTCGCGTGGCAAGTTCAGAAACCGCTCCGGCAAGAACGACCACACCAAGTACGTCGTCGCCGCACCAAAGAGCAGAAACAGTCCGATGATGCGTGGCAGATCGCGCTTGGCGGCGGCCCAATTCCACAGTTGCTTTCGATCAAACCCGCGATCACGCCGAAGCACGACGTAGCACCCGAGCGTGCCCAGAACGAACGCCGCGAAAATGACCCAGTGCTGGGAAGGGCCACGAAATAGCAGCAAAGTTGGGATCAGGAAAAACAAACTGGCAAACTCGACCCACAAATACACACGGTCGCTTCGCACCATTTCCAGCGCCGTCGCTTGCTTGGCATTTCGCGCATTGGCTGGCACCATTTTTCGCGCCGACGCTTGCGCTCCAGGGTTCGAATCCAAGCCATGAATTTGTGCAGCGTGTACTTGCATGCGTTCCTGAACAAGCGGCCTTACGTGTTTAGCTCAAGAGATCGAGCCGACAGGAGATTTAGCCCAACGAAATACAAAAAACTGGAGTACCTCAAACAATTCGACACTTGGTTGCTCTCTGATTCGGCTTCCACCGCGGAACGTTTCACTTCGGTCCCTTTGCCCGAGAACTCTCCTCGTACCCACTTCCCTGCTTGTAACGCAACTGATTTCCTCTATCCCTCTGCACACATTCGCTCACAATCGGCAACCTTCCCCCGCGAGCCGCGTTATGCTCTAGTAAGGCCTGCACCACACTCAGAGCGCCACCGCGCTTCGCAAGGTACCCATTCATGTATTCCCCCTTCATTCCCGCGTTCTCTACGCCCACACGTCGCGCGATTCGTGCCAACACACTTCGCCAAGGCTTCACACTCATCGAACTACTCGTCGTGATGGCGATCATCTCGATCCTTATCAGCATCCTCTTGCCCGCACTCGGCAAAGCCCGCGAAGCCGCGCGCCAACTGCGCGATTCCAACAACATCCGGTCCGCCGTCCAAGGCATGGTCATCTTTGCCAACGGCAACCAAGAGGAGTATCCGCAGCCCAGCAAGCTCGACCGCGGCGATCAAACCATTCAAGCCGCCAACTCGCTCGAAAAAGACAACACCGGCAACATCTTTTCGATCATGATCTTCAACCAGTATTTGCCGCCACAGATGACGGTTTCGCCTTCTGAAATCAACCCCGGCATCAAGATTGATCTGCAATACGAATACTCCTTCCCCAGCCGTGCCGTGACGCCCGAAGGCGCGAAATGGGACCCGGGCTTTGCGGGCTTCCCCGGCGAAACCGGCACCAGTGGCTTGCCAAACTCAGGCCGACGCGATAACGCAGCCTTTGGCGGCGTCTCGTACGCACACGTGCCCCCCTTTGGCTCGCGCTCCAGCTTTTGGAAGAGCACCTTCGATTCGCGTCAACCTGTTATCGCCAACCGTGGCCCCGCATACGACGGCCAACCTGGTGCGTGGCGACTTCGCCCAGGCGTCTCGGGCCAACAAAGTGCACGCCTGAAAATCTTCGGCTCCGTTAACGCGTGGGAAGGCAACGTCGGCTACAACGACGGCCGTGTCGCATTCTCGAACGCACCAGACCCAGACTCGCTCCCTATCACGTACCGCTTTCCCATCAGCGGCTCACGCACACACGGCGATAACGTTTTCGTGAACGAGGACGCCGACGGCACGCCCATCGGCGAGCAATTCACCAGCTTCGGCGACACCGGCTATCTGCAAATCTATGGCGACGTCTTCAGCGCGCCCGCGCAAGGTGCCGCGATCACGCCATTTGTTGATTGAGCAACGATAGCAAATGCGTTCGTGTTTGTGTTGAGTGCCTTTGCCTTGGGTGGTCCGGCGGTCCCCGCCGGTTGTCTTGGTGCGAAATGCACGTATCGCGTGCAATAAAGTGTGTTGTGTACTGCCACTTTCTGAATGCATCCCTTTGCTTCAGTCGGAAAACACATCAGGATCGAAACGATCCTGATGGCACGAAAGCCAGCCACTCAGCAAATCGCTTACCTATTCGCCTCAAACAATTTCCTGAGTTGTTCAGGCGTGAGGATCTCGATCACCCTGCGTAGTTTGTCAGCCCTTTTCTCTTGGCTCGGGTTAAGGCTTGCCAACTCGCCACCTTCGCGAACGATTACTTGAATCTTGACTTCTTGCTCGGGCGTTGGCTCGACAACCTTGATGATCTCATCGAGACGGCCATGGCGTTCATCCGCCATCGCGCGAACGCCGCGAGCCATTTCATCCACGAGTAGCGTCGTCTCAACTCGACGCAGAGCCATCCACGTCGGCACGAGTTGAATCACATTCGCCTTGGTAAGCTTTGCGACTTTCATGGACATGCCATAGTCGCGCATGCCTATGTCAGGCATGGTTTGATCGTCGCCGTCTGAATTCGACGTTATCAGGTGGGCTTTCGAAGACCCGTTCTCGGCGGGCTCGTTCGCTGGTTGCGTAGGTGTATTCCTTTACCAGTTCATCGAATAGTTCATGCTTCGCCGTCGGCACGGCATCACGCACCAGCGTCGACAGGCTCGGGTTGAGTAATGGTCCCGCTTCGATGCGAAGTTCACGTAAAACATAAAGAGCATGGCCTTTTCGGCGGCTTGACCAGTTCCCTGGCGCTCGCCTTGCAGCTGAACGAACAATTGGTAGTTGTCGAGGGTCGTCATAAGCACATCGGCGAACCGTTACACGAGCACAGCATCGACCGCTGCTCGTTAAGCTTGGGTTAAACCAAGAAGTTCGACAGCTGCGGCTTCGGGGCGAGGCTCGATACGGATGAGCGAGCCATTAAACTCGCGTTTGACAAGCGTTGGCATCGCCGCGTCTGTGAGGGATGGCCCGGCGAGAAGCGAGGCGTCGTTTATTGATTGGGCGGGGGCGGGCTGGGTCGAAGCGGGCTGGCTGGGTTGCGACTGTGCTTGGGATCGGTCCTGCTGATTCTCGAGCGGTGCATCAGCGGTTTTAATAAAGGTAGATGATGCAATAAAATCACAATCACGATTGCGAAGCTCGTCAAAGTAGTTAAGGGGTGAACACGCCTAGAAGGCAGAAGAAGCTTGATCCAACAAGACTTGACCCAACTCTGGATTCGATTGTGATTTTAAATCCAAGCGTGCGAGTAAACGTACATGGCGGTCTCTCGTTCGAGAATGTCTGCCAAGAATCAAAGTGCTTAACGCTAGTACCGCAGAGTGATTGCAATTTGAAGGAGTGGACGAACTGCAATATTGGAAGAGTTGTGCGGCCAGGTAATGGCGGAAGCCAAGTTTGAGAGGTTGTTGGAGAGGTAGCCAAGTGAAGGCAGGCCAAACCAAGGCCAAATAAGCGTCGGGGAGACGAAAGCGAAGATGATTATTGAACAAACTGATGAGCCGCACGTCGAGTCAAAAAACAACGCTTGAAAAAATGAGTAACACATTGTAAAAATGAACAACGCCTAGATTTCTCTAGGCGTTGAACAACAAGACATTATGGCATACAAGGGTGGCGTGCGCGAGGTGCGCTCCACCGGCCTTGTAGCCGTGGGCAAAGAACAGTTGGGGCCGCTTATTTCGACGTCACCGTCGAGTTGCTCAATCTCGCACGATCAGGACTTGTGGGCCTGAACGAGGTTGACTGAACGAGGATGTGTTGACTTAGCCAGTTGGACATCTCTGTCCAGTTGTGGTCTAAGGAAATCCCTTAGAAAGGAGGTGATCCAGCCGCAGGTTCTCCTACGGCTACCTTGTTACGACTTCGTCCCAGTCACCGATCTTGCCGTGGGCACTGCTGAATTGCAGCGACTTCGGGCACTCCCGGCTCCCATGACGTGACGGGCGGTGTGTACAAGGCTCAGGAACACATTCACCGGAGCGTAGCTGATCTCCGATTACTAGCGATTCCGACTTCATGCAGGCGAGTTGCAGCCTGCAATCCGAACTGGGGCGCGTTTTTTGCGATTTGCTCCGCCTCGCGGCCTCGCTTCGCTTTGTGCGCGCCATTGTAGCACGTTTGCAACCCTGGATGTAAGGGCCATGAGGACTTGACGTCATCCCCACCTTCCTCCGGCTTGACGCCGGCAGTCTCGCTAGAGTACTCGCCATAACGCGTGAGCAACTAGCGACAGGGGTTGCGCTCGTTAGAGGACTTAACCCGACACTTCACAGCACGAGCTGACGACAGCCATGCAGCACCTGTGCACGTTCCGGTCTTGCGACTGTGGCTCCGCTTTCGCGGAGTTGATCCGTACATGTCAAACCCAGGTAAGGTTCTTCGCGTTGCCTCGAATTAAGCAACATGCTCCACCGCTTGTGTGAGCCCCCGTCAATTCATTTGAGTTTTAGCCTTGCGACCGTACTCCCCAGGCGGTACACTTATCGGTTTTCCTAC
>JBBRGG010000044.1:0-17433 GCA_038240875.1 Phycisphaerales bacterium
CCGCCTGCCCAGCACTTGGCACACCACCCGCGTCTGCGACCTCACCGAAGACAGCCGAACAATCGTTCCAAGTTCCCTCTTCATCGCCCGCGCGGGCATCAAGTCTGATGGCAAGGCGTTCATCGCTGATGCACTCGCCGCTGGCGCAAGCGCGATCCTCAGCGATGCCCCCATCGATCCTTCTTATCTCGCTCACGACGTTCATTCAACCGTTCCCATCCTCATCACGCGCGACATCGCACACGTCGTCAGCGTCATCGCCGAACGCTTCTATGGCGACCCTTCCCGTTCTCTCTCCATCATGGGCGTCACCGGCACCAACGGTAAAACTACCATCGCGCATCTGGTCTGGCGCATCATGAACGCCAGCACCATTCGCACCGGCATGATCGGCACCGTCCAAATCGACGACGGCTCCGAAGTCGCCCCCGCCATGATGACCACGCCACCCGCTATCGAAGTTTCTCGCACCCTCTCAGTCATGGTCGAAAGTGGGTGCAAGGCTGCCTCCATGGAAGTTTCCAGCCACTCCCTCGATCAAAAACGCGTCGAAGCCCTACGATTCGCCGTCGGCGTCTTTACCAATCTCACCGGCGACCATCTTGATTACCACAAAACCATGGACGCTTACGCCGCGGCCAAAGCCCGGCTCTTTGAGCTTCTCCCCGCTGACGCTCTCGCCATCGTCAACACCCAAGACCCTTGGGCCGCTCGAATGGTGCGCAATTGCAAGGCGCGCATCATCGGTTGCCAACTGCTTCCTCGATTGCTGCAAGGTCGCGACTCTCCCGCCCCGACATCTACATGCAACATCGCGCAGAACCCTGCGAATAGCAACACACACACCGCCACGCACAGCTCATCTCACACCGCCTCTGTCCGCATCCTCCGCTCATCCATGGCGGGCATGCTCCTTGAACTTCACGGGCACTTCGGCGAGATCACCTGCGACGTTCCTCTCATAGGCGAGTACAACGCCATGAACGTTCTGCAAGCCGTCATTTCCTGCCAAGCTTTGGGCTTGCATGGCGACGCTCTCCGCGATTCACTCGCAGCCATCACCGCGCCGCCCGGCCGCCTTGAACGCGTGAGCCAATGGCACGACAGCGCTATCCGTTCACGCGAAGGCGTCCACGTTTTCGTCGATTATGCCCACAGCGACGACTCGCTCACCAACGTTCTCCGCGCCGTCTCACAAGAATTGCAAGGCAATCGCGCCCGATCTGGCTCCTCAATTGCCCATGGCGTGATCGACGCCGCTGGCGCCGCAGTCCCAGGCGACACGCCCCCTCGCCTCTGGGTCGTCTTCGGCTGCGGTGGCGATCGCGATCGCACCAAGCGACCGCGCATGGGCCTCGCCGCCGTCACGCTTGCCGATCGCGTGGTCGTTACCAGCGACAACCCGCGCCGCGAACGCCCCAGCGCAATTGTTGATGAAATCCTCATCGGCATCCCAATCGAACACCGCTACAAAGTCGACGTCCACGTCGAACGCGACCACGCCATTCGCTTCGCCATCGAACACGCAATCCCAGGCGACGTCATCGTCATCGCCGGCAAAGGCCACGAAACCGAGCAAATCATTTCCGATGGCCAAGGCGGCACAATCAAAACCCACTTCGACGATCGCGAAGTCGCACGCACCATCCTCCTCCAACTCCATGGCTCGACTCATTCTCGCTCAACCAACTTGCACTCTAACGCCGCCAGCCCTCAACACGCCACCACCGATTTTGAGCATGATGAAATCGATGACGACACCTTCGCCGACGCCTTCGCCGACCTCAATACCAACCTATATGACCCGATTCGCGTAACTCCGACGCACCAAAGCGGCGGCTCTCATATGAACGAAACCAATTCTAACGAAACCAATTCAAACGACCCCGATTCGGACTCATGCGAATCCGAACCCCAAGACGTTTCTGTTTTCCCAGGCCGATCTGGTCCAAATTCTTCTAATCCAAATTCTCCTGGTCCAAATTCTCCCGGTCCAGATTCGCCCGGTTCAGATTCGCATATCTCGCAACCCCACAACTCCTCCCCCCGTTCCCCTCTCTCCCCACGACCAAGCAACACGCCCCCAGGCAGAAACGATTCGACTCATCGCGGCGATCGTGGATGGGGCGCACATGGCGATCACCTTTAATCCCTTCCTTTCCCCTCACGTATTTCCTCACCTGTAGCCCAATACACTCTCAACAATCATTTCTCGGCACGGACGCCGAATGCACCCCGCGTGCACGCAGCAAGGAACGCGATGGAATTCTGGTCACTCGATGAGATCAAGTCAGCCTCCGGCGGCCGGTGGCTCGCACGCGCAGACGCCTCCTCTTCCGCCACCCCTCTCATCACCGGCGTCTCCATCGACACGCGCACCCTCACCCAAGGCCAGATCTTCATCGCCATCAAAGGCGAGCGATCCGATGGCCATGAATACCTCGATCGCGCGCTCGCCGCTGGCGCATCCATGCTCATCGTTCACGAGCCTCTCACCCCCGAGCGCATCGCTGCTCTTCCTCGCCAAGTACCCATCCTCAAAGTCGCCAATACCGGCGCCGCGCTCCATAGACTCGCCGCCGCATATCGCAAAACCCTCGACGGTACCCGCGTTATCGCCGTCGCCGGTAGCAACGGCAAGACTACCACCACCCGCCTCATCGACGCGTGCCTCCGCCAGACCCAGCGTGGTAGTGCCTCACAAAAATCTTTCAACAACGCGCTAGGTGTCCCCCTCACCATTCTCGCCGCCAAACGAACTGATCAATATCTCATCTGCGAAGTTGGCACCAACGCCCCTGGCGAGATCGCCCCGCTCACCCTCGCCATCGAGCCCGATATCGCCGTCATCACCAGCATCGGCCGCGAACACCTCGAAGGCTTGGGCTCATTGCGTGGCGTGATCGAAGAAGAAGCGAGCATCATCGCCGGTCTTCGCCCCGGTGGCTGCGCAATCATCACCGCCGACGAACCCCTGCTCAAAGAAGCCGCTCGCCCAAGCGCCTTTGGTCACGCATCCTCAGGCGATGATCGCGTCATCGTCATCACCTTCGGCGTTTCTGATTCCGCCGACATGCGCGTCTCAAGCGTCACCATGAACATGAAGAGCCTTACCTTCTCCATCAACGACCGCCATCAATTTAATCTTCCACTCCTAGGCTCGCACAACGCCATCAACGCCGCATGCGCCGCCGCCGTCGCGCGCCGCCTCGGCCTTGATTGGCCCCAAATCCAAGCCGGCTTCGATTCCGTCAAGCCCGCGCCCATGCGATTGGAACCCATCGAAATAGCAAGCCCGCAAGGCCAGCCAAGTGTCTGGTTCTTGAACGACGCATACAACGCTAACCCCGAATCCATGCTCGCAGCCTTGTCAACATTCGCTCAGGCAACCCACGTCGCCAACTCTTCTACTTCGCGCCGCCGCCGTGTCATCATTCTGGGCGACATGCTCGAACTCGGCCCCGCCGCTCCCGATTCCCACGCCGAGATCGCGCGATGGATCGTCGCGCAAGCGCGTTCCAACCCCGCTCGCACTTCGCTACCCGCAACTTCCAACATGCTCCCTTTCGCCGACACAATCATTCTCGCTGGCTCACACATGCTTCGCGCCCACGCCGTGCTCCAAGCCAACGCAACCCTCCTCGCCGCCGAGATCATCCACATTCCAACCCTCAACCAAGGCGGCGACACCCTAGCAGCCTCCATGCTCCGCCCAGGCGACGCCGTCCTCCTCAAAGGCTCGCGTGGCACAGGCGTCGATCGCGTTCTAACCGCCTGGTGTGCCCGCTCTGATTCCGTGAATCAACCGCAACTCGCCAACCAACCAATCTCTCCCAACGTGCAAGTCGTCGGCACAATCACAGGCACTGGCCTTCGTCCAGAACCCACCATCCACGCCACCCATTCTCATCCTCACCGCGCAACCCGAGGGCCTCGGTCCTAAGCCGACATATCGATGCTGTACCTGCTCCTAGATCATTTCCGCAAGTGGCTCCTCGACAACGATGCATATCGCTTTTTTAGCGTTCTCGATCAACTTCATTTTCGCGCCCTCGCCGCCGCAGGCCTCGCCTTTGTCATCGTCATCCTCTTGGGTAAGCCCACCATCCGCTGGCTCATCCGAAAAAAAATCGGCGACAGCGGCCTCACCGACGCCGCCGCTCTCCAAAGCCATACCTCCTCCAAAGCCAAAACGCCCACCATGGGCGGTATCCTCATCGTCGGCGCAATCGTCGCCAGCACCGTCCTTCTCGCCGACATCTCCGAGTTCTACATCCAACTCGGCCTGGTCGTTCTCGTTTGGCTCGCCGCCCTCGGCGGCATCGACGATTGGCTCAAACTTACCGCCGCCTCTCGCGCCTCTGGTTCTCGCCAAGGCCTCTACGCCTGGGAAAAACTCATCTTCCAACTCGGCTTAGGCATCCTCGTCGGCTGGTTCCTCTACCGCCAAGGCGCGGGCGGTCTTGATCTCCGCCACGTTCTCAATCTCCCCTTCCAAAAAACCTACATGGGCGCAGATAAACAACTCAACCCTTCTCTCATCTTCTTTGGCATGGGCACCTTCATCGTCTTTTCCGCCCTTTACCTCGCCGGCCTGAGTAACGCCGCCAACATCACCGATGGCATGGATGGCCTCGCCGGCGGCATCTGCGTCGCCGTCAGCGTCGGGCTTTTCGTTCTCACACTCATCGCCGGCGACCAAGGCATCGCCCAACTCCTTCTTGTCCCACACATCCCAGCCGTCGGCGAACTCGCCATCATCGCTGGCGCAACCGCAGGTGCCTGCGTCGGCTTCCTCTGGTGGAACTGTTCCCCCGCGCAGGTGTTCATGGGCGACACCGGCTCTCTCTCCCTCGGTGGCATCATCGCCTACATCGCCCTCGTCACCCGCCAGGAAGTCATCGTGCTACTCATGTGTGGCGTCTTTCTTATCGAAATCGCCTCCGTCGTTCTTCAAGTCGGCTACTTCAAATACTCCGGTGGCAAACGCATCTTCCGCTGCGCACCCTACCACCACCACCTCCACCTCGGCGGCTGGACCGAGCAACAAGTCGTTGCCCGCCTTTGGATCATCTCAATTGTCCTCGTCGTGATCGCTCTCGCATCAATCAAAGTTCGCTAAGCCTGTCCAATTGCCAGCGAAACTGCGGCCGGTTTACTTGCCCGCCACCTTCACCAAAAACCGCCGCAACACCGCCGAATCCTGAATCGCGCCGTCTTCCAACGGATCAAGCGTCACCCGCAGCACACGCGCAAAATCCGTGTCATTCTTTCCCTTCGCCGTCGCAGGCAACGCCGCCGCCACGCGAAAGCTTGTGCTCTGTGCATTGAGCATGCCTTCGCCTATCTTCGTCGTTGCTCCCGCAGCTCCACTCTCAACATCATCGATCCATAACGTGACTCTGCACGATCCATACGCACGCGACGAAGCAGGCAGCACCACCTCGCCACCAATGTGCGTCGCATCACTAGGCAGCGAAAACCGCGCCGTCATCGGCCCAGGCAACACCAAATCTCGCGCGTCCAACGGCACATGCACCGCCGTATCAACCCACACCGGCGAAATCCAACTATTACTACTACTACTACTACTACTACTACTACTACTTCCAGTCCCATCCTCGTTGGCCAATGTAAACTTCGACGTTTCAACTGTGCTCGCGCTCAAAGGCACAACCGCCGACGCATCAAACGCAATTGCCACACAATCGCGCAACGCAACTCTTCCCGTCACCGATTCCTCCGCAACAAGCACCAGCGTCGGCACGCGAAACTGGTTCGCCATTCCCGGCCTCGTTGCCGCTTCGTTTGCCGCCGCCGATTGCGCCGCGCGCTCTTGAACACTCGCGCCACCAGCCCGCGCTGCGATCAAAGCCCCAGGCACCTCCAGCGTCACCTTCCCAACCGAAACCACCGTCGAATCCGCAAGCCAAAGCCTTGGCGACCTGGCCGGTCTGGCAGCCGGGTTTGCAAACCCAATCCATTGCACCCGCTCAAGAGGAATCTCTGTTGACTTGCCTTGCACTTCTGCGTGAATCGTCCCGCGCGTCACGCCTTGCATCGCCCCTCGCGCACGCATATCACCCACGATTCGCCCACCTCGCGCGTTGGGCACACGAACCCGCTGATTTAATTGCCCCGGCTGAACTTGCCTAGGCAAGTTCTGGTTCGCACCAGGCAAAGCAGCACCTCCCGCCCCGCCTCCCGCCCCGCCCCCGGAACCACCCTCCGCCAAATCGTCCGCAACAATCGATTCGATAAACGTCGGCGCCCGGTCCCCATTCTTAAACGCAATCACGTCCATCTTCGCCGCCGGATCCATCACCGGCAATCCCCCAACCCCAGGCCGCAACGCACGCAGCGCCTCAATCGCAAACATCCGCGCACCAAAGGGTGGCCCGTCCCACACGATCGATTCCTCGCCCGCCGCTGTACCATCATTGCTCGCAAGCCGCCCACGCAGCCGTTGCCCATCCGCCGTGATCAGCACGCCCGCCATCTCAGCGCCAGCAAATGGTGCCCTCGCCGACACTGTCTGATCCAACCTCGTGCTCGCGCCGCCAAACCCAGGCCTGCCCACATTTCCCGTTCCAAATCCCAATCCAAACGCACTCGCGCCACTTAGCCGTTGAGCTTCGCCGCGAACCGCACTCCCGCCCGTGACATCAACGCCAAAGAAAATCGCCACCACATCCTTCTGTTCATACTGCACAAGCCGTTCACGCGAGTCGCGCACAAAGACCTTCCCGTCGGCGATCATCGTCAGCACACCTTGCTCTGCTTCCATCGTGCTCGTAATCACAACAACAAGTTCGCCGTCCCACGCGCCAAAGTTCTCGCCCATTTGCTGCGCTGATGCGCTTTGAACCCCCACGAACACGCACATACTCGCCGCCCCGGCCAACATGGTCCTCACGCGCATTGCCCCGCCGCGCGTAGCCTCGCCGCGCACCGATCGGTCAGCATTCAAAGAAGGCATCGATTGGTTGATACGCATGGCGTGTCTTTACTTCTGGAAAATCGGCAGATACCGCTTTGGCATCTGCAAAATAATCAGCGCCATCGCGCTGCCATATTCATCACCCACCGACTGATCCACCCACAATCCATCGGGCCTTTGCGAATCGAGCAACTCACCGCGAATCGCGGTCCACCAAGTCGCCCAAGAATCTCCCCCTGCAAGAAACATCGCCTGTACCGCGTAGTAATGCCCGTAAAAATAGTGGTTCAGCGTCGTATCAAAACGTCCCGGGAGCGCGTTACCCACCACATACCGCAGCCCGGTATCAATCGCGCGATCCTGGTAAATCCCTGAGTATTGCAAGCTCGCCACGCCCGCCGCCGATCTGGGCCACGCCGATACCCCCGCCATCGCCTGATAGCGAAAGCCTCCATCAGGATTCTGCAACGACCGCACATACTCAACCGCGCGATCAATCGTTTCCTTAGGCACCTCCAGCCCCGCATTGCGCGCCGACCGCAGCGCCATGATCTGACAAATCGTGACCGAAGAATCCGCATCAAAGGGCACCGGGTTGTACCGCCACCCACCCTCATCATTCTGCGTAGTAATAATCAATCGAATCGAACGCGCCAACGCCGAGTGAACCCGATCCGCTAGCGCCGTATCCGCGCCCCCCTGCGTCGTGCCATACACCTCACCCAAAAACAACGCGCCAAACCCATGCCCATACATCGGGCTCGTCGTCGCGTCTGTGGCGATCAATCCACTCTGGGCCGTATTGTTTATGATGAACTCAAGCCCCTTGGAAACCTGCTCCCCATAAGGCCCGCGCCCAGGCATGTTCCCATCCGCCATAAACGCCAGGCACGCCAGCGACGTCACCGCCACCGATCGGCCAAACTGCCCCTCGCCAAACGAGCCATCCGCAAGCTGCCTCTGTGCCAGCGCCGCCAGCCCCTTGGAAACAGCAACATCCAACGCAGGCGTAATCTCATTCTCCGCCGGATTGTTCGCCGCCGACCGACGCTCCGGTTCACTTTTCTGAACCTGTTCCACCTGCATCGCCGCCAGTGCGTGCGTGACAAACCCATACGCCGCCGCCGTGTCTCTCGCGCGATGCAAAGGCATGCCCACAGGCCCAGCTTGTAGAGGCCCAGCTTGTAGAGGCGCAGCTTGTAGAGGCGTAGCGCCAAGTTTCGCTGCTTGCACAACCGCAGAGTCCTCGCCGCGTCCGTGAGCCAACTCCACGTCGCGTTCAATTGTTAGTTCGTTCAGTGCTCGCTGCAACCCCACGTACCGCACAGCCCCGGCTCCCTGCGCACCAGCAACGCCAACAAGCCCAGCCAGCCCCGCCAACGACACAACTAACCCCACTATCAATCCAGAGTGCACGCTTGCTCCAAAGCGCAACGTAACCATTCGTGTACCAGCTAAATGCCTCAAGGCGTGCCTCCTTGGGTTCTCTTTGGCGTAGCCGAATCACTGCCACCACTCGAACCCGTCCCACTCGAACCCGTCCCACTCGAACCCCGCCTCGCCGAAGGTTCTTCCGCGAGCCTCTTGTAATATTCCTCGGTCATGCCCTGATAAATTGAGCTAAATCGATCGCTCGACCCTTGTAATAATGCCGCTCGCATGTGCGCAGGCAAATTGCCCCACGCCGCACCCGCCCCCGCCGGTGGCGTGCGTGGATTTGGCGCCTGCCCTGCAGGCCCCGATTGCGTGTCCTCCGCCCCTTGCCCCGATGCGGCTTGCTCTTTCGCGCGCTGCGACGACGCATCCTGTTGCTGATTCTGCTGGCTTTGCTGCTGTTGCTGCTGCTGATTCTGCTGTGGCTTTGGCTTTTGCTTGCTCGGCTTCTTCTGCGCCTGCGAGATAAGTTGGTCCAGCCGCAGAATTACTTCCTGCTGCAGCCGCTGAGTATCAAGCCCCGAATCCGCTGTAGTGTTCAGCCGCGTTGCCGACTCATTCATCAGTTCAACCGCGATTTTAAATGGATCTTGCTCAGGCTGACCAGGCGACAACCGACGATCTAATTCGCTCCTGCCAGCAGTTCCAGCGCTCCCAGCAGGTCCACTCTGCCTTACAGGCACACTGCCATCGCTGGTTTCGCCAGGAGCTTGAGTTGTATTTCCTCGTGCTGGCGCGACATCGGTAATGCCCAAAAGATCATCAAGCGAAGGCGAACTAGTTGGCGAACTAGTTGGCGTATTGGCTGGCGTATTGGCTGGCATGTTGGACGAAGTCACGGCCGGTGCAGTTTCCGTATTCGACTTCTGGCCCTTAGTCTCTTGGCCCTTAGTCTCTTGGGCGCTGGCTGCTTGCGCCAAACCTTGAGCCTTCGCAATGCCAGGCAATCCGCACATCTCGCCCGCACCCGCAAGCAGCAACAGCGCCGCGCACACACCAGACCTTGCGCGAATTACGTTTACCATCGCTCGTGTACCCCTGCATTCACCGCGCATTGATGTATTACTGTTCATCGCATCCTCAAAGCTTTCTTCGCACTAGGTGCCGCCGCGCTCGGCAACAACGGCTCATTCGGGCCCACCTCATCACCATCACCAGCCCCAGCCCCAGCCCCAGCCTCATCACCAGCCTCATCACCAGCCTCATCACCAGCTGGCACTTCAGGGCCGCCACCTTCGCCCCCGCCCTGCTGCGACAATCTGTCGATCAGTTCCTTCCCCTTCTCCGCTAGCGAACGCTGTAACGCCGCAACACTTTCAATTGTGTCTCCACCACCCACTCCATCCACTCCACCCGCTTCATCAACACCCGCAACCGCGCGCGTCCGATCCAATGCCTCTTGCTGCATCAGCCGCAACAACTTCAATTCCGCAACCGGTGGCACCAAAGGTGGCGAGCCCCCGCTTCCGCCTCCACCGCCTCCACCGCCTGCCCCTTCATCTTCGCGAAACTCATCATCCGGATTATCCGCATTGTCAAGCGCCTTCGCCAACGCCGCCAACACCCGCACCACCGCTGCCTGCTTCGCCAACACGCCTCGCGTTACCTGGCCTTGCCCAAGCGTCGCCGCCGATGCCGCAAGATCCGCATCCAACCTCTGATGCGCAAATGCAAATAACCCCGCCTCCGTCAATTCACTCGTGTCCGCACGCAACTTCTCCAGCGTCGCACGCAACGTCGCGCTCGCCTCGGCAAGCTGCCTCACCTGCGCCCGCTCTCGCCGAGTCAACTCTCGATCCAAAGGCTCCCGCACCACTAAAGGTGTGGTCTGCCCCTGAATCCCCGTCGCCTCATCAAGTGCCTTGCGATACGCATCGCGCAACTGCGCACGCTCACGCTCGACATCGCGCTCTTCCGCCTGCTCATCCTGCTTCTCTGCCTGCGACTTGGCCTCGCGCAGCCTCGCCAAACTCGTGCGCTCATGCTCATCCGCCTCAGCCAAATCAGGCGTAGCCAAACGCAACGCCGCAATCGCATCCCCCTGTGCCTGCGACGCCGCATCCAACAACTCGGCCAACTTTGGCCCAGCCGATTGCTCCGCCTCCACCCGATCACCCAGCGCCAGCGTCGCCCGATTCAAATCAATCATCGCCACATCAAGCCCCGCCACCACACGCATCCCACCCGCAGCCTGCCCCAATGCCATAAGCTCCGCGGCCTGTCGCGCAATCAACGTGTCCAGCACCTGCATCGCATCCGCAAGAAACCGCCGCAGCGCCTCATCACGCCGCTTCTGCTGCTTATCAAGCTCTGCAATCGCTTGCTCAAGAGCCTTTGCAGCCTGTTCTTGATTCTCCTGCGCCGCCGCATTCTGATTCTGCTGAATCTGCTCCGCCGCCTCCCGCTGCTTCTCTGCCACTTGCGCCTTACGTGCCTGTAGAGCCGCATCACGCATTGTCTCCGCCTGCGCCGTGTCCGCCTTCTGCAGCGCGTCGGCCTTTCTTTCAAGCTCACTAATCGTCGCCAAAGCGCGATCCGCAAGTTGCTCCTGCCGCTGCGCCAAACGTTCCTGATCCGCCCGCTGCTGCTCCGTAAGTTCCTCTGGGCTCTTGCCCTGCGTCTGCGCCTGGGCCGCCGCAGTCTGTGATTGCAGCTGCCTCTGCTCGGTCACCAGCCGCTCTAGCGCACGCCGAACCGCCCACGATTCCTGCCCCTCTTCCAGCATCTGCGCCAACTCAGTCAACGCATCCTGCGCTTTGGCCTGCGCCTTCTCCGCAGCGTTCGCGTTCGCTTGCTTCTCCGCTTCTGGCGCTTTGGCAAGTTGATCCAGCGCCTGCGCAGCTTGGTCCGCCGCCTCACGCGCTTCATCAATTAATTCCGCCGCATCGTTCAGCACGCCCGCCATCGCCGTGTCACTCGGGCGATTCTTCTCCAATCGCTTGCTCAATCGATCAGTGATCCCCTTCAACGGCTCAACCCGCCTCGCAATCGCGTCTTGCGCATTTGCCTGCTTGGAAGCCTCCGTTGGCGTGGCTTCCGCCGCCTCGCGCGATGCCGCGAGCGCACCTTGTTCGCGCTCGAGCCGCTGTGCCGCCTGACGCACACCCTCAAGCTCGCGCTGCACTTGTTCAAATAACTCCGATTCCGTGATCACGCGCAGCGTGCGCACCGGGCTGACCGCCGTAGCACCGAGCACATCCGTAGCCGACGCTACAACACGCACCTGGTCCCCAGGCCTTGCATCGATTGCCTCCATCACCAGCGTGCTCGCCAATCGCACCATCGATCGGTCAAGAGCCACTTCTAGCGTCCCAGGCGATCCACTCGCACTCGCCGCAAAGGTTTGCCTCGCAAGCGAAACCGCTTCACCAATTGGTTCCGCTGGTGCACCCGCCGAATCTGTCGGCGGCCTAGCAACCGCCGCGTCCAGCCGCACATCCTGCAACGACACATCATCGCGCGTGTCGGCTTCAATCACGAGCCGTGCCGTCGCGAGCACAAACTCATCCTGCGCTGGCGCAGCAATCGCAGCAGTGGGGGGCCTGTCCGCCGCAACCTCAAACCGAAGCACGCTCTCATCATCCGACGCAATCCCGTTCGCGTCCGTCAACACCACCTGCGCCCGCCTAGATTCCTTGGGCATTAACACAAACCGCCACGTCGTTAGCCCGACGATCTCCACCGATTCTACGTCCGCAGCCTCAATCCCAGTCAACGTTCGCAGCACCAGCGCCACGCCTTGATTTTGATCCAGCGCGAGCGACACACCGCTACTCGCGCTCGTCAGCACCGCACGATTCAATTCCAAGCTCAACTCTACCCGCGACCCAGCCAAAATCGGACCAAGGCTTGCTCGCGCATCACGCCCGTCGCCAAGGTTCATCAGCCCACGCACAAACATCGCCGGTGCCACGTCCTTGGCATACGTCGGCAATGTCACCATCGCCTTCGCCTCTACCAGCGTCGGCGGCTGCACCAGCGCAACCCTCTGCCAAGGCGTTTGATCATCTCGCGTCGCAAACCGATACTCCAAAATCAACCCGCGCTCCGCACGCTTGGCATCCCACCCAGGCGGCGTCAACATCGACACGTCCAACAACCGCTCATGCAACTCGCCACGAACTAGCGCGTTACTGGGTGACCCTTCCAAGCCGCCAACTTCACTATCGCCAACAGTGCCCGCCGCCACCTCGCCCCCGCCTTCAACATCTTTCACTCGCGCTTCGCGATCCTGTGGCGTGAGCACTGCGGTCCTATCCGCCGTCGGCGCCGCACCATCAGCTAGCACGCGATACGTAACCCGAACTTCTTCGTCACGCGCCCGAAACGAATTAGTTCTAAACGACCCGCTTCCCAGCGACCCGCCGCGACGCTCAACAATTGCCCGCAAAGGCAGCGCCTTGGTCAACGGATGCGCCGCCACGCCCGTCGCATCAACTACATGCGTCCGCTTGGGCCACTGCGCCCCAGCCCAAGGCGTCAACACCCGCTGCGCACCAATTCGCGACAACTCAGGCATCGTAAATGCAATTGCGCCCATCGGCACCAGCACCAACACCAACGCGCCCATCGCCCGCATCAACCGCTTGGGATCAAGCACTCGCGACGCGCCAGGCAACGTGCCAATTGAATCAAGCAAACCCGCCGCCACACGCCGCGATTCTGGACCTGTCTCGGGCGAAGCATCTTGTGCCAACTCAATTGCCGACGCGAGCACGCTTGATCGATTCGCCCCACCTCGCGACGCCCTAACTCCTCGTGTCCCATTTGCCTCTTCAGAAATCCGCTCAACCCGCAGCGCCATCTCCGTCAAACTTGGCTTAAATTTCGCAATCGGCACAACATGCCGCTTCAAGGCAAATCCAAGCGACGCCACGCCGACCACCCACAACACCCACCGAATCTCCGCCGGGAACCGCAACGCATAATCCAGCGTGCCCGCCACCAGCGTCGCGCCTGCAACCCCGGCGATCACCACCGCAACCCGCGTCAACAACAACTGTGCCCGCGCCTGCGCTCGCAACGAACCAAGCGTGCCTTCCAATCGCGCAACACGCTTGTCTAAACGCGCATCAATTCCACCAGCACCCACCAAGACGTTGCCGCTTGGCGTACCGCGATCATTTGGTTCGGGTGCACTGCTCGGTGTCATTTCGGCCCCAAAGTCAACGTATTCACTCGCCTACATACTTCTGTAAGCCCTTGCCACAGAACACTATCGGCCTTTCGCCCGGTACCATTTCGCTCGATTAAGTCAATCTGGTTACCAAAGCCAAAAGTTCCTTAGAAATGTACGTCACCGGCGGCACATGTGTGCTCCGCTACCACGCTTTAACATCGAAAATCACCCCCAAGATCGTGCCCCACACCCGCACTTTCCCTATTTCCTCGCTTACGCCTCGTCCATTTCTTCTGCCCGCCCCGTATACCCTTAAGCCAACCTCTCACGCAAGCTTGATCAGCCTTCGACCGATCCACTCAATCCCGATTAGCAGCAAGAAAATCACTAACACCAGTGGCTTGTCCCACAGCGTCTCAACATCAGGCGTTCCCAAGATCTTCACCTCACGATTCGGCAGCAACGCCGTCAAATCATTCAACCGCGACGCAGGCAGCACCGTTCCCCCCGTCGCCTGCGCCAACTCCGTCAAAAACTCGTGATCCGGCTGCGGCGCACGCAGCTCATCATCTGGATACGACGCCTCAAATCGTGCCGATAAATTCAACCCCACCACCGTCGGGTCTCGCGATTCAATCACATACGCGCCTGGATCAACAGGCACGAAAACCCCAGTAAATCGGCCCACCAACGCATCCTGCGCTCGATCCGTCGTTGGCCGAAGCACGATCTCTACGCCATCGCTCGCCGAACCCGCATTCGTCGCGACGCCTTCCAACTTCTCCGCAGCTTTCACCAGCACCGTGATCGATTCGGGCTTGGCTTCGAGCAGCGTTTGATCAAGCAATCGCAGCGTGATCGTCACTTGCTGTTCCACCAGCGCCTTCTGTGGCGACACTTCCATCGACGCCAGTTTGCCCCCGCGCCCAAGGCTTTCTCGCGCCAGCAACCGCACCAACGGAATCCAAAACCGCTCGGGCAACGTCTCGCCACGCCCATAGCGATACCGCCACGCTTCATCCGTCGCGACATATACAACCCGCCCCGCGCCATACCGCATCGTCAATACCGCAGGCGTTGGTTCACTTCCTCTTTCACTTGCCGAACCACTTGCCGAACCATTCTCAATCCCACTCTCCGACCCACCACTTCCCACGCTCCCGACAGGCGGCCCAACCGTCGCCAGCACTTCCGCCGTCGGCTTCAAATCTCTAGGATCAATCTTCTGCGCCCACCGCAAAAGCGTCCACGCGAGCGACCCATCTGACAAATACGCCGGGAATGGCTCGTCCGCAGTTTCACCAAGTTGCACCACGCCCAGCTTCGCCGCCGCCAGCCCACGCCTAAGCGTCACAGGCACCGCCCACGTCGGCACGCCGCCACCCGAGCCCATCGACTCACCCTTCAACGTAAAGGGCACCAAATCCGCCAAAGGCGTGTTCCGCCACGCCATAGGCATCGCCCCCGGCCCGCCCATCAACAACAACCCGCACCCTCGCTCTGCCACATGCGACTTGATCTGCCGAAGTTGGTCCTCACTCAAAAGCTCAGGCCGCATATCACCCAAAATAATCACGTCGTATTCGTTCCACTCCTGCTGAGTCCGAGGCAGCGCAGGCAACAAGTCCTTCCCCTCCTGAATATACCGCTTATCTCCCGCAAGTAACAACACCGAACTTCGCACCGACCTCTCACGAATCAACAAGTTCTTGAGGTACCGATGCTCCCACCGCGGATACCCATCGAAATACGCCACGCGAATGGGCCTGTCCACAACCTCAATCCGCACCGACGCCTTGTTGTTGTCCGTTGTTAAATCCGCGCTCGCTGGCTCAATCACCACCGACCAATTCTTACTCCCCTCGTCCGTAGGTGTAGTCGTCAGCGTCACCGTCGATGGCTCTCCCGCTCGCGCCGGCGCAACCAAAGGCCGCTCCGCCAACACCACCCCATTCTCATCCAGTAACTTCACCATCGCCCGCGGCATCGCTTCGCCCACGCCAAGCCCCAGCGCGTCAACCTCAACCGTCACAGGCACAACGTCTTCCTTGAACGCGCCACTGGGCGCGTCCACGCGACGAATCGCAAGATCCGCCAGCGTCGTTCCGCCCCCCAAAGGCACCGGAAATATGCGAATCTGCCTCGCGTCAAGCTGCTTAAGCGTCGCGCGACTTAACCGATCCGCCGACCTTCCATCCGTCAAGAGCACAATCCCCGCGACCGGCTTCGCCGCCACACGCCGCAACGTCTGCTCGATTGATTGCCCAATCCGCGTCCGCCGCCCCTGTGGCGTAGCAAGATCCAAACCCATCGGCGTACCCTCACCATCACGCACCACTCGCAAGTCATACGCCTGCTGATCAAACCCAAGAAACATCACGTTTCGTTCGCGCGCCAATGTCGAAAGCATTGGCCAGGCATCGCGGATCGCCGCCTTGATCTGCGCATCGCGCGTCGAGCGAGTTCCATCTGCATTCCCAACCAACCCAGTTCTCATCGGCGTATCCGTGCCTGGATTAACTCCCGCCTCTTCCACCGATCCGTCGGCGACCATCATCGACGCCGATCGATCCGCCATCACCACCACCCAATCCTTCTCCACGCGCTCATTCTGCTTGGTCAACTCCGGCCCCGCGATCAACACCGCCAACAGCAACAACACTAACGCGCGAAGCGTTCCCAGCGCCATCCGCCCGCCACGCGAGCCTTCCAAACGCGCATAACTCCACCCTGCAATGCCGACACATCCAAGCACCACAATCGCCCACACATACGCTGGCAAAGGCCTGGCAAATTGAAACGCAACCTCCGGATCGCTGAGCGAAACCGAACGAAGCGACAAAAGGTGCTGAAGCAGTTCTTGCATATCTCGACGCGCTTCCAATCTTGAACAACTCGTACTTCAGTCAATCCACACGCGATGCCTTTGCCGACTGCCAAATGCCTTTGCCTTGGGTGGTCCGGTGGTCCCCGCCGGTTGCTTTCTCATTCCAATAAAAAACTAACCCTGCTTTACCTCACTTCTCCAACCCTATTCGCTCGAACCGTCGCATGACTAAACACCCGTGCCATCACCAACTCAATCAGCGCGAGCACGCCAGCAGCAATCAACAGAGGGAACGAAATCGGTGGCGACCGTTCCTCCGACCCAAACTGCGCGCCAATCTCTACCGGTGCCTCACTTCCATTTCCACTTCCAACTCCCGCCCCACGAGCTTCTTCTTCCAGCGGTTCCAAAAACGCAACCGTTTCCGAAGTCGATCCAAACGTCCGCAGCACCGTGTCGGCCGAAAGCGTATCAGTTGAGCTTGCCGCCGGGTCTGGGTTCACGATCAGCACTCGCGCAACCGCCGCATCACTCGTGCGCACGCCATACGCGCCCGCGATGCGAATCGGCGCAAGCGGATCAAACCTTCGATTTGCTTCGGTTGTTTCAGCTCGATCACCCAGCATCCCGCGCAAAAATACTAACTCTTCGGCTCGCGCATCGGCTGGAGCCGTCGAGCCCGCCGTCAACACGCGAACGCCTTGAGCCTTGCCCACCCCTTGCCGCAACAGTTCCTGCACCAAAGGCACCATCAATGGCTTCGTCGGCAAGTCCGTCCACAACAAGTCCGGCGCTACCGCCAAATATAACAACAACCCTCGCGATTCTCCGCGCGATGCAGCATTGCTCGCATTCGTGTTCGCATTCGCATTCGCAGCCCCGGCATTGCCTTGGCTCGCGCCCAGATTGCTTGTGCCTGCACGGCCCGCGCCTGAATTGTTCGTTCCAGCATCGCCGCCGATGGTCAACGCCGCGAGGATCGGCTCGCCACTCTCCAGCGCAAGCAGCGCGTCATACGAACCCGCTGGCCCGCGCAATGTCGTAATCTTGTAAATCGCCACAGGCCGTACCAGTTCGGGTAATTCCGCCGCCAGCATCGACAGCAAAGCACTC
>JBBRGG010000045.1:0-17295 GCA_038240875.1 Phycisphaerales bacterium
CTGCGGCGAGCACCGCTGAAGAATCAGGAAAGTCGGCACGTAAGGGGATCACGGTTGTGACCCCGAAACCTGCTCGCAAAGCAGTGCCAAAGCCGCCCACACCAAGCTTGGTGCCGATAGGACTTGGGAGGCTGATGGATCCAGCAAACCCGCCACGTAGGCCACTGATCCCTTCAGGGCCTAAGGCGGCTTCGGGTCGTCCACTTGGTGCGCAAGGTGCGGCTGAACCCCCGCCGCCACTAGCCAAGGGCAAGACTCCCTTTAACAAGAAGGAACTCGACCGGTATCGTGCGTTGCTTCTTGCGAAGCGGGCCGAACTGGTAGGCGATGTGCGCACAATGGAAAAGCAGGCATTGAACGCCGACAGCGGCTCGTCGAGTACCACGCCTCAGCACATGGCTGAGCAAGGGTCCGAGACGTACGAGCAATCTCTTTCGCTTGATCTTGCGGCTGCGGATCGCAAGTTGATCCGTGAGATCGACGAAGCGTTGAACCGCATTGACGAAGGCACGTACGGCATCTGCGAAATACTTGGCAAGCCGATCAAGCCTGAACGCTTGGAAGAGTTGCCTTGGGCTCGCTATTCGATCGAAGCACAGCGCGAACGCGAACGCTTCAAGACGCGATGATGTCAAGACTTAGAGTGGCTAGGTTGTTTATTTGCTTGTAGACGCTAAGGCTGATTGGCTCATAGTTAGAGAACATTACTTACTTTCAGGTGATTCTCATTAAACAGAGTACTGCAAGCGTACCCGTTGCATTTTGAGCGAGTTCATCGGTGTAGTTGTGCCATAAACATGTCAAGCACGGCACTTTGACCTGCAACACATTGAAGCTCTAAAAGCCTAAATTGTTACTGGTGTGATCACGAGAAGCTTGAACAGACTGCCAGATACAATCTTGAGCTGGAGCGCAAAAAACAGATTGGATCCTAACGCTGGATTACCTTCGTTTGTAAGGAGTTATGATATGTGCTTATCTTACTATTTCACATATTATTGTTTCCGCCGATGAAAATATGTTTACTGCTGTCGCTGCTGATCAATCGTTCCAAAGATATTTCATGGTCGCGGTCATTCCCTCACCCGCAACGCCCGTTACATTAGAGTTCATGTTCGCCCTCTCCCGTCGTGCGAGTGCGGGACAGTAATCACGGTGAGTTGTCACAATCGTTCGCTAAATCCTCATTGCCTGCTGCTTCTGCCTAGGGTGGTCCGGCGGTCCCCGCCGGTTGCTTCGCCTTCTTCTCGGCTGCTTCGCAGCGAAAGCCAGAGGCCTCGTCTTTAACTTGTACCTTTCTATTCTCAGCCTAATGCGCTGATCGTGCGAAACTGGGGTTGGTGAGGGGCAAGTCTTTGAGCCACCTCAGGTTTGCTGCAACAAAATGAATTTTGATTCTGAAGAAGTCGAACTGTCTTTGATTGTTAGAAAGGTATTCTCGTTTAGAGTCTATAACAGAATAAAGAAGTAGAGGGAGTAGACACAAGCCGGAAGCCTATGCCACGAGAAGAAATATTCATTTGGTGAGGAAGCGTTATTGGATCCAGCCTAAAAGTCCGAGAGCAAGCCCCGTGAGGACGAGTGCCGAGATGGAGACGTACATCCAGTCGCGTACACGCGCGAAGAGAATTAATGAAACACAGACGCGGACGATTGGCGTTGCGATCAACATGAAGAGCCCAAGTTGCACGATTGCAAGGCCGTCGCCGGCTAAGAGCCCATCACGTATTTCAAGTAGCGTGCGGTAGGGCGCGTCGGCAGTTTTAAATGTGGTAAAGGCAGTGAACACGCGAAGCCCTTGTATGCCTTGCGGTTGATGCACGAACGCGAGCACAAGTCCGATGAGGATGGTCGTGCCTGCGACTGCCATCATGCTGGTGAGAAGTTTCGCGAGGATAACTTCCATCGCGTGATCGCGACGAAGGTTGTGTGGAGTTGGAGTGCGTGCTTTGGCAGCGTTCAAGTGAAGGTTCTCCGCACGAGTTCGATCCCGCTGACAACAACAACACACGCGAAGATTCGGCGAAGCCAATAAGTATTGACACGTGGCAGGATTCGTGCGCCGACAAGGGCGCCGATGAGTGCGCCGAATGCTACTGGGCCTGCGATTTGGGGCTCGATCTGGCCACGATGAAGATAGACCACGCTGCTGGCGGCGGCGGTGACACCGATCATGAAGTTGCTGGTAGTGGTGCTTACCTTGAAGGGCAGCCGCATGAGCCGATCCATGGCGAAGACCTTGACGATGCCGCTGCCGATGCCGACCATCGCGCTGAGCACACCCGCGCCGCCCATGAGGAGTAAACCGCCTGGCACGTTGTGCACGCTGTATGGCGTGTCGCCCTTGGATGTCGGATAGGAACTGTTGAGCTTAAGGCGAGTGGCGAGCGGGTCAGGAATAAGATCAATTGGTCGCGAGGCCGGGGGCCTGAGCGTTGCGTATGCACTATAAAAGAGCGCGCACACAAAGAGCACGATGATGGCGTCGGTGTTGACATGGGCCGCGATCAAAGCGCCAACTATTGCACCCGCGACAGTTGCGACTTCAAGAAGAATGCCCAGCCGCACGTTAGTGAAACCATCGCGGACATACGCCGCGGCGCTGCCACTGCTTGTCGCGATCACAGCGACAAGTGACGCGCCGATGGCGTAGCGCACGTCGACTCCGAAACCGATGATGAGTACGGGCATGATGACGACGCCGCCGCCAAGGCCTGTGAGCGCACCCAGACATCCCGCCGCGATCGACACAAGCATGAGAATCAGCATGGCAAGGTGTGTGTCCATTATTGGAGGATACGCGGAGGTGAAGTTGGTGTAGAGAGCGGAGCTTTTTGTATACATGACGGCGTGCATGAAGACGCGTGTCAAAAGAAAGACCCCCGAGCGTAAGCCCGGAGGTCTAGAAGGATCAAAAGAACTATTTCAACACAAGAGAACTATCGCAATTGCGGTAGTCAAATAAGTTGATCAAGTACTAATTAGCAACCGCCCGCTTCGAAGACGGTGAAGAAGGACGCGATATCGTCGCCGGTGATGCCACCATCGACGTTGGTGTCGGCGCATCCAGTGCCAGCTTCAAAATCGGCGAAGAAGGCTGCGATATCGTCACCGGTCACGCCGCCGTCCTGGTTGTAGTCAGCGGGGCATGCAGGGCAAGCCGAGCAAGCGGTAACCGTGACGGAGCCAAACTGATTACCAGCGATGTTGGCGAAGTTGATAGCGCGAGTCGAGCCGAGGTTGCCTTGTTGGGCAGTGAGGCCGACGATCTGGTTAGAGGTGAAGGTGCCGTCAGGAGAGGTGATGAAGGCGACGATCTTGATGGGAGAGGTGCCGTCCCAACCGATTTCGTCGAGGTCGATTTCGATCTCGAAGCCGGTGGTGACGTTGACTGCGTCGGAGACGGTGCCGTTATCGCCTTGGACACCGCCGACGTTGCTGTTGTCCACGTCGAAGCGGATGAGGCCTGGGGTACCTACTGGCTGGATAGGGAAGGGAGCGCCACCGACGGCCTGGGTGAAGAAGCTGTTGTAAACGGCACGAGGTGCGAAGGATGTGTACTTGTCGGAGCTGTCAGCGGCGGTTGGGAAGATGTCGGGATCGCCAGCAGCGATGGTGGGATCGCAGGTGTTGGCGCCGGAGAAGGTGACGGGGCTATACGCGGGCAGAGAGAAGAGGCCGCCGTCGAACGCGCCGTAATCGATAACGGTGCCGTTGTTGGTTGGGCCGTTGGCGCGAAGGACGCAAGCGTCCATGTTGAGGGTCGCGGGCTCCTTGTAAACCTTCATCAGCATGAAGTAATCGGCGAAGAAGCCAGCGTCGAAAGTGAGGCCAGCATCGGTGCCACCGGGGCCCATGTTGCGGAGAGCGTTAAAGCTGAAGCCGAGGTTGTCGGAGCGAAGAGTGTTCTGGCCTTCGGTCGCGCCGTCGGCGTCGATGAAGAACATCACCTTGTTGCCGCCGTTTGAGCATGGGCTACCGGTCTGGCTTTCGAGGTTGCCGGTGAGCATGACGTAGAGCTTGTTGGTGCAATCATCTGCGTAGGCATAAAGGGCGTTGAGTTCGGAGCCGTTGGCGACTTCGACCGTGCCGCTGGGAGCGGGGCAGAGTGCGCCGACGCCCGCGATGTTGGAGTGGTTGATGTCGGCCTGCATGTTGATGCTGTTGCCGCCACAGGTGATGTTGATGCCGTTGCCTGGAACGTCACAGAAGAGGAAGTCGCCGTTGCCTAGATCAGTATCGGAGACGCGCATTCGGACGTAGTTCGGGTAGAATTCGCCGTTGCCGCCGCCATTGCCTGAGCCCCATGAGATGTTGTAATCAGGAGCGAAACCAGCATCGAAGGTAAGGCCAGCGAGGTTGTTGTTGCCGTTGAAGTCAACGCTGGGGTTGTCGTTGCGAAGAACGTTTTGACCTTGGCCAGCGATGGAGTCAAAGAAGAATTCTACTTGCGTGAAGTCTTGGCTTTGGTTACCGGTGACCATGACGTAGAGGCGGTCGCCGCTGACGACTGCGTAAAGGCCATTGAGCTCGGAGCCGTTGGAGATCGCCGTAGCACCGTTGGTGCTGTTGCCGAAGCCGGTGCGGGCAGTTTGGAGGGCGAGAGGAGCGCCGTAGGAAGAGTCGCGCGTGCCGTCGATCGTCGGCGCAGTCGCGACGGTGGCGGCGGTGAAGAAGATGTGCTGGGTGCCAGCGGAGTTATTGAGGTTGACATTTGCGGGTGGATTGCCGAAGTTGGGCGTGCCGTTGGGAAGCCCGGGAAGGAACTGGTTGGAGATGAAGTTGTGGCCGCCACCGCTGAAGAAGACGCACATGCCGATCTGACCGTTGGTGGCGAGACCGATGGCGGAGAGGGGGATGGAGAATTCCATGCCAGTGTTCACAGCGGCGGGATCACCACCGAGGCCGGAACCATCGCAGGGCGCGCTAGCAGAAGCGTTGCCAAAGCCCGTGGTGACAGGGTTGACCCAGAGAGCGTCGCCGTAGACGGCGTCCTTAGAGCCGTCGATAGTGGGCTGAGCGAATGCGTGGCCAGCACAAGCGACGATAAGCGAAGCAGCCCCGAACTTAATACACGTGCGCATCTTCAGATCCTCCACGGGGCAGGTCAAAATGGACCCACACCCGAAAATTCAAACACCGCTATGCCACACACAATCCGCCTTCTCGGCCTGTCCGAGAGGTCGGAGCGAACGCAGCGATAGCGGAACTCTCAACGAAGCAAATCTATCACATAATGATGAAACTTCGAGGGATATTTACGAGTAAATAGCAAAATCTTCTTTGACGTACTCTCTAAGCCAGTGCTTACCCTAGTACTTTGGTTGATGGTTGGTCCGAGTCAGGAATTCGAACAAAGTATTCGTACTAGCTGCTGAGATTACGCCAATGTGAGCAAACGCTAACTAATGCTATTCTGGTCTGTGAGCACCTTCCAAGTGATTCCATCGGCTCAGTAATTTCTGAAATACTAGAGAACTCTTGACTGAGCCAGCGAAAGCACCTGCCATACTTTGGCAAAGCGCGTGGATACCGGCTTGGCATCTTCGCAAGAAACAATCGCGTTCGAGTGGGTCAGGATTGTCAGTACGCAAAATCTTGAACAAGAATTCCTTGTAGAGTGCCAATCCAATCTTGACGAAGCCGGTCACTTTTCGTTAGCGTATAGGAATACAAGGGAAGGCATGCCGCCGACCCAGCACATACTGGAGCAGATTCAATGCTTAGCCAACGGCGGTGTCGCGCCTTCACCTTGATCGAACTTCTCGTTGTCATTGCCATCATCGCGTTGTTAATCGGGATCCTTCTCCCGGCCCTTGGTAAAGCGAGGCGAGCCGCAGGCGAGGGGAAGAATCTCGCGAATTTGAAGTCGATGGGCTTGGCGATGACGCTATACGCGAACGACTCAAAGTCGTGGCTGCCGGTGATGCCGATTCCTGTTGCGAATCAATCGCGCACGTTCCTCAACGGCCAATGGAACCATGGCGGGGCTGCGGGACTTTTCAGTTTATTTCAGGTCGGTGACGGCGTGGACTCTGGCTATCGCGGCGGGGCCTTCGTCACGGAAGATAACGCGGCATATGTCAACGGCAATCGCGTTCCACTCATGCGGAGCTATCTCGACGCCTTTGGCGTGCTCGTGAATCCGCTTGACAAGGAAGACAGATTTTATGGCAATCCGCATGGGCCTCAGCCAGCGTCGGGGTACGCTGCGGCGAGAGTGAAAGCTCCCAAAGCGCCAGGCGGTGAAAGAGACATCATCTCCTACAACCTTTCGTACCTCTACGTCGCAGGCTTCAAAACCGACGAACCCGAACTCATCGGGCCCGCGCCATTCTGGGGCGACGAGACCAACGGACCTGACGTTTCCACGTACGCGTGGTACGGCGGCGGCGGCGGCGGTGCGAGCAACGCGACTGAAGCGGGTGTATTACCCGGGAATTACTCGAAGCGCGACAACCTCGGTGCTGAGGGTGGTGCGTTTGTGTTCACCGACGGGCACGCCAAATTTATCCTGTCTCGTACGCCCGACTCAATCCAGAACCGCTTCTTCTCGACAGATACAAACACGTATCCAACCAGCGTGAACGCGCTGCGTGCGACGCGGTCCAACTTCCTGCAGACTGTTGATTGATCACTGGTTCGCAATCACTTTCAATTGGATTGCACCCGCTTTTTCTGCGTGAGATCGCACGAGTATTTTTGAATATCAATTCCCACTTGCACTCGTCGGATCATTGAGAGCACGCAGTGCTCGCTTGCCTGTTTAAAAGGCCGGGCGCTGTCGGTGCCTTTGCTCCTTGGCATGCTCTCGAGCACTATTGTTTGATTCGATAATTGGTTGAGCTTTGCTTGGGCTGACTTTATGGAATGCGATGGATGCACTCGCGCGGCTGCGTATCGAGTTTGATCCTGATAAGATCTTGTCGTTAAAGCGGTTTTGAGTTTGGGGATTGAAATTCGATACAGTTCAGTAATCGCCAAGTTCTTGGCACGTGGAGCCCGCCTTGGTCACGCAGAGTAGAAAACCACAGAAAGCCGCTGATCGCACATCAAGGCGGCCACTGCTTCAACGGATCTTGCTCGCGCAAGAATCCGGCATCGCGCTGGTCATCGTGTTGATGATGATCTTGCTCACGGTTTATTCAGGAAGCAAAGAAGATACGCAGCGCGTGACTGTTCCCCAATCTGCTGAGGTTGTAACCACGCAAGGCCAGTTCACGTTCACGGTCGATGGCGATACCAAGTCGTACGCCATATCGGATGGGTGGGAGCTTCGCGCGGTGGGCGACAAGTCCTTGCTCCTACGCAAAGTCACTGTAAATAAGTTCCTTAACTTCAACAACCTGATCCAGATTCTAGTCTTTGCGTCCTTCATCGCGATCATGTCTGTCGGGATTACCGCGGTGATTTCGACCGGCGGCATCGATCTTTCGGTTGGATCAACATACGCAATTGCGGCTTTGTTTGGAGCCATCTTTCTTCGTTATGACTGGAGCAGCGGCGTACCAAGCGTTTCAGCATTGGGCGCGGGCGTGGGTGGTTGGCTGGGGTTGGTGGCCATGGGTGTTGTTGCTGTAGTTGTTGCGTTTGTAATGGGGCGGAAAAAAAATAGTTCTACAAGCCCAACACGAGCCGGGAAGTTTGGTCTGAGCTTGATCGGCATCGACAACATCGTTCGCCTTGTGCTCGCTGTTGGCGTGATTTGTTTGTTGATCGCGGGCTGGCGGTTAATGGAATCGGTTCGCGATGGCTGGGACATGACAAATCGTTCGACGCTTCCCATCGCGGCAACACTCCCACTTGCAATCGGCGTCTGCTGCTTCGTGGGCGGGGTTGCCGGGTGGATCAATGGCGTGATGATCGTTGGCTTGCGGGTGCATCCCTTTATTATAACGCTTGGGACCATGGCGGCGTATCGCGGCCTGGTTGCGCTACCTACTAAGGCGCAAACCGTCGGCGACTTTCCGGCCTCCTATCAAGGGTTCATCAAGCTCGATATCGGCGGGGTCAATCCGGTGCCGGTGCTTTTTATGGTTCTTGTCGCGCTCGCTGGAGTGTTTGTTCTCTCGCGCACCGTCATAGGCCGACAGGTCTACGCGATTGGTGGCAACGAGGTCGCGGCGAAGTACGCCGGGATTCCAGTTGGTCGCGTGAAGATCATCGTGTACACCATGATGGGCGCGCTCGCCGGGCTATCGGCATCTTTATACCTTGGTTACTTTGGAGCAGCTGAAACCAACGCGGGCAATGGGTATGAACTTCGCGTTATTGCGGCCGCAGTAATAGGCGGGGCATCGCTCTCGGGTGGGCGGGGCTCGGCATTGGGCGCGGTGCTTGGTGCATTACTTGTTCAGATGATCGATAATGCGATGGTTATTCTGGCCATCGATCAGAATTACAATCAGATCGTGATGGGCGGTGCAATTATCGCTGCGGTGGTGCTGGATCAGGTCAAGTCGAGGCTGATGGCGGGTACTCGCTAGGACTTTCTCTTTCTTGGCATGTTGGAATAGCTCGCCCAATTTGTCGAACGTAGTCCATACTCTCTTTCGAGAGTTTGCAGAGCGTGTTAGTTAGGGATCACAATCAAGGTACGTAGCTATGGGAAACTCGACCTAATCAATGGTCGCGTGACCCGAGTTACGAAACACAGGAGGCTTTCGCATGATGGCACGTCGAATCTCGCAATTGTTGTTGGCTGGCTCGGTCGCGTTGACGCTCACTGTTGTGGGCACCGCTACGGGATGCAAGGAAAAGACTGCGGCTCCAACTCCAGCAGTGCCAGCCGCTGGAACTAAAGGGCCAACCGCTGCTCCTGATGCTGCCCCAACTGCCGCACCCAAAGCCGACGAATCCGCACCGCAGTCAAGCGATGCCGGGGCTGGCGCGACGGCGAAGCCCGGTGCCAAGTACACCTTTGGCGTGATTGCCAAGAGCCAGGGCAACCCTGTCTTCCAAGCCGCCCGCACCGGCGCCTTCGACGGCGCGAAGAAGATTGGCGAAGAGATGGGCATCACTATCGAGATTAACTGGCGCACCCCCAACAACGAAGACGCGCAAGCGCAGGCTCAGTTCGTTGAACAACTCGTTTCTTCAGGCGTTGATGGCATCGCCATCAGCGTCTCGGACGCTAAGGTGTTAACTAGCGCAATCAACGCGGCGGTCGACAAGGGCATTCCCGTTGTTACCTGGGACTCGGACGCACCCGAATCAAAGCGTTTCGCTTACTACGGAATCGACGACGTTGAAGCAGGCCGCGAAGTCGCACGCCAACTCGTTGTGGCAGCTGGCGAAACCGGCGTCGTCGGCATCCTCGCTGGCAACCAGAACGCACCCAACCTTCAGGCTCGCGTGCGTGGAGTCAAGGAAGAACTCGCCAAGCATCCTGGAATCACCATCAAGGAAACCTACTACCACCTTGAAACCGCACCAGAAGCTGTGGCTCGTCTTCAGCAGGTCCAGTCTGCCAACCCCGACATCACCGGCTGGGCGATGGTCGGCGGCTGGCCCCTCTTCACCGAAAACGCCCTCGACGGCATCTACACCAAGGCCAAGGTTGTCTCGGTTGACACCTTGCCTCAGCAGCTTGAGTATGTCCGCAAGGGTCAGGTCGCAGCACTCGTTGGCCAAGATTGCTATGGCTGGGGCTTTGAGTCGGTACGCTTGCTCGCGAACAAGGTTCATAAGAACCAGAACCCGCCACAGACGATCAATCACTTCAACCTCGCGGTTGTGAATAAGGCGAACGTTGAAGATTACGCAGGGCTCTGGCAGAAGTGGCTCGCTCCGGTCAAGGACGCGGGGACCAAGTAATCGCTATTTGTAACCTCTGATTCATTCGATCAATTTTTACCACGGCACGAGCCACCGCTTGTGCCGCGGCTTACTGAAAAGTCATTTATGCTTTCCCTTTGTTGACGCTGTTGAAGAGTGCTATCCACGTGACGAGTCCAACCGATACAAGCCGCGATATACGAAGGCACGCCGATGCGACAGCTACGTCGCGGGTCCAGCACACGGTTGCAGCCAACACATCGGTGAGCGAAGTGCAAGCAACCGAATCGCGCGAAGGTGCGGGCGGGCATGAACAGCAGGATGCACGAGCGGGGCACGTAAGCATGGCGAAAGACTTTCTCGTTGCCTCGGGGATTTCAAAGCGTTTCGGGATTACGCAAGCGCTGAACAACGTCAGCGTCCGCTTTCGCGCGGGTGAAGTCCACGCGCTGATGGGCGAGAATGGCGCGGGCAAGAGCACACTCGGCAAGATCATCTCGGGGTTGTATCGCCAGGACACGGGCAGAATTACAATAGATGGCACGGATTTGCCTGCTGGAGACCTTGATGCCGCATTTGCCGCGGGCATTCGCATCGTTCATCAAGAGTTGGCACAGTGCCCGAACTTGTCGGTCGCTGAGAACCTGAACCTGCATTCCTTACCGACGCGCTTTGGTTGGTTGGTTGATCGTGCCGCGATGCGTGAGCGTGCGTCGAAGCTGGTGCACAAGCTTGACCCATCGATCAATGTTGATTCGCCGCTAGGGCTTTTGTCGCCAGGGCGCAGGCAGATCTGTCAGATTGCCGCTTCGCTCGATGACCGGACAACCGGCGGCAACGGCTCGCATGGCGTTGGGCCGCGCGTGATAGTGTTTGATGAGCCTACCAGTTCGCTCTCGGTCGCTGAGGCGGATCGTTTGCTCGAGATCACTCGCTCGCTCGCGCGCGAAGGACTCACGATTCTTTATGTGAGCCACCGCATGGGCGAGATCTTCCAGGTGTGCGACCGAGTGACGGTGCTTCGCGATGGCAACTTTGTAGCTACCAGCGAGATTGCGCAACTGGATGAACCAACGCTCGTTGAGCAAATGATCGGCAGGCGGATCACAACGCCACGCAGGGGCGAGCACACCAAGGTTGACGCTGGCGAGACCGATATAAACGCTTCGGAAATAGGCGATTCTGGATTGGGCGCTTCGGCAATGGGCGCGTCGCACGCGCACGTGCCACCCGGAGCCATACTGCTCGAAGCCAGCGCACTCACAACTTCGACGCGTTTGCGCGAGGTTTCGCTCGCGGTTCGCGCTGGAGAAATCGTCGGCATCGGCGGGCTTGTTGGCGCGGGTCGATCTGAACTGCTCGACGCGCTCTTTGGGCTCAACTCCTCCACCACCGGCTCGGTGCGTGTTGGCACTACAGTAATCGATCTCACAACGCCCAAGGGCGCGATCAACGCTGGCATAGGTTATGTCCCCGAAGATCGGCGAAATCAAGGACTTTTCTTCCTACTTGGCATCGATGAGAACATCGTCATGCCGTTTATGAACCGCTTCGCAATTGCGATTGGCATTCGCGGACGAAGTGGCGAACGCGACACCGTCACGCAGCGGTGCGCCGAGTTCCGCGTCAAGGCCGCATCGCACGCGTCGCTACCTGGTGAGCTCTCCGGCGGCAATCAGCAAAAACTCCTTATTGCTCGCTGGATGACGCCTTCGACCAAGGTTCTATTGCTCGATGAACCAACCCGTGGCATCGATGTTGGAACCAAGGCCGAGATCTATAAACTCGTACGAGCCGCGGCGGACAGCGGGCTCGCGGTCCTGCTCGTATCGAGCGAAATGCCCGAATTGCTCGCTCTATCAGATCGAATCCTGGTTATGTGCGATGGTCGAATCACCGGCGAACTTCGCGGGAACGACATGACACAGACCAACATACTTCGCCTGGCAACGCTTGATTCGAAGCCCGCGAGCGTACGGAACAATTGAGAACCGCATGATGCGTTTCTGGCCTCATCCTTCAGGCGGGAACGCACGTTCCAACCAATCGATGAGTTCGGCTCCTTCTGCAGCCGTGTAGATCAAGTACGCCCCACTCGCGCGACGAACAACAAGTTGAGTGCTCGATACGCCAGTTTGCTTTGGTTCACCCTCCAGGATCTCTCGCGCGCAGACACCGATTGCAACGACATCGAGTGGCGCTCCCCCGGGTGAAGCAAGCGTAAGCACGATTTCACCTTTGAGGTCTTTAGGAGCCTCAAACCGCACCCGCTCCGCACGCGTGCTTGTTAGTAAATCGCGGAGTTGGCCGATCCACTTTGCTTGCTCAGGGCTCGCGACATTACCCGTTTCCGTGGCTTGACCTGCCGCCGCGAAAGTTCCCGGCTGCGTGATGCGCCAACCCGATGCAGTCGTCGTAAAGCTCAGCGTTCGAACCTTAGCGGCGACCTCGTTGGTCACTGGAGTGAGCGGTGTTGCGGAAGTCAGGGCGTGATCAGCGCGCGTGACGCGAAGCATCCCGATGTCGGCACGCGCGAGGTGTGTCGCGAGTTTGGACGCATATGCAGTTGGATTCGCGGTGATCGATTCGTAGTAGGGCCGAGTGAGTGTTGCATCCAATGGGCCCCAAGGCGAGGTCGCGGGGTCACTGAAAAACGTGATTGCCTCGCCGACGACCGAGACGTCATTTACGCCATCGGACAAGATTCGTAATTGCTGGCTGATTAACCGTGGGACATTCGGGTCGGGTAGCTCGGTCGTGATTCGTGCAAAGAAAACCGCGTTGGCTTTAGTCATTTCCGCACCGCGCGTGACGCCGACACCCGGGCGTTCGTCAAGGACAAAGTTGGCCAATTGCCTTTCCAATGCGGCGACGGCTTCGGGATCTGCCGGGCCAAGTGGCGGCAAGGTAATTGACCAGCGCGTTCCTACCCGTGTGAGCTCGATGCGCCCGTCGCTGCTCTCAAGAAGAATTGTGCTTGGTTTGACGTCGTACTCGACAAAGGCTTTGAGATTCCGCCACGCCGTCATCGATTCGAGCGAGAAGAGATTGGCAACGTTGGCGTCGGCGTGAATCGCGGTGTAAGAGCCATCGGCGGCTCGCTTGTACAGGCGGGTGATGCCACCCACGGGCGAAATATCGATGGCGAAAGCGAGCCTGGTTTCAGGCGTGTCGGAGCGTTCGATCATGATCGTGCGAAAGGATTCGGCGATTGGGCCTGTACTTGGCTGCGCGGGCTTGCGAGCAAGATCGGCGAGAATTCCAGCTAAGCCGCGAGGTCGCGATGCGACGGCGGGCCACGCCGAAGTCCTGGGTATGTACAAAATCCACTGTCGAGATTCAAAGTCGTTCTTGGCCATCGCGATCCGCGTTCCCGCATGGTCGAGGACTTCGATGCGTGTGATGGTGTCGGAGCTGAGAGTTGCTAGTTCGGCGTCAAACACCGTGCCCGTGGCCAAAAGTTGTGCAGGCTTGAGGAGCCACGCCGTGAGCCCAGCAAGAAGTATGACAATCGATACAAGAACAGCAACTGTGCGCATAGGCATGCGCTGAGGATAGCCTGGAGTGATCAAATCGGCCTGAGCTGGTGCTGATCTGGGCGTGTTGGCTCGCGGACGTGCTGGGTATGCTGGGCGTGTTGGCCTGTTCTGGCCTGTAGTTCGCGCGTCAGACAAGGCGACTATTATTAAGGTATGTCCATTGGTCCTGCAGGAAATTCCAAAGCAAGTACGCCGGTAATCCGTCCCGGCGGCACGCTCAGTGAGCGTGTTGGCCATGTACTGAACTTGATCCGCCCGGCGGTGCAAGCCGACGGCGGCGATGTTGAACTGGTTGAAATCACGCCTGATGGCGTAGTCAAAATTCGGCTGCATGGTGCATGTGTTGGCTGCCCCTCAAGCCGAATCACGCTTCAAGTAGGTATCGAGCGAAACCTGCGAGTCAATGTGCCTGAGGTAAAGAGGATCGAAGCCGTGGAATAAGCCATGGCTGGTGTGCACCCCGCGTACTTCGCCCAACATCTTGAATCGACTTGTTTGAATACAGCAGGCTGATGTGGCGAAACTCGATATTTGGCTGAGGATCTTGTACACATTGCCGCAAAACCACCCATACACGTTATTTTGACTCAATTTCTTCAATCCAAAGCCAGTCTTATTTAAATCATATAGCCTTAATTAACAGTGACTTACACCATGTTTTCTGCTCGCAATCGCCGCAATCAGCAGGAATCCGCAGAAACAGGTATTCCCAAAGCTTGTACATCGTGGTATACCGTTGTTGCCGACAGTGGTCGGTTGATGCTGCGCTCCGCGTTCGCGGAGCGGGCAGAACATGCCTGGCCTTTTTCGATTGAGCCTTGCCGTTGATGCGACGAGGTTGGTCGATGAGGGCCATTGCCCAGGATGGGGGCGAATATGTTGGTCATTACGCGTCGTGAAGGTGAAGAAGTCGTGATCGGCGACCCGCGCAACCCAATCGGCGTTGTGCGGATAGCCTCGGTCAAGGGCGAACGAGTACGGATCGCCTTTGATTTCCCGCGTGAGGTTGAGATCAACCGAAGGGAAATTGCTGACCAGATCGCGTCACAGCCGCCGGAAGTGATCGGGCAAATCAAGCCCGAGTCGGCGTGAATTTCGCCAAACGCCACGCGCCAGCAAGATTGCTCGCCAGAACGCAAACGTTCTACGCGGCCAACCTGGCTTAGTTCGCAAAGCGGTGAGCTGGGCTTAAACACAGTCCAAACCTTTTGTGTGGTTCTGTGTTTCTTTGGCTCATCAAGCAAATACCCAAACAGAGCCATATACTGTGCGCTTGATGTCCTAGAACGCACGAGTTATGGTTTCGATATATGTGCATGGCTTGGCGAGAGTCCTTGGCCAAGTTGCTTTTGGTAGCGGTTTTCGTCAGTGGCTTTGAAAAATGACATTGAACGCGGCAATTCGACCAGTTGGAGATGTGTATCCTGCTCGCGTGAGCTGCGTCCTAAGAGGATCAACATGCAGCGAACCGAAATAGATCAAAATGGAATGGAACACGAAGGTATGAACAGAGCAGAAATGAACAAACTAAACACGTATCACGTCAAGCAGATCGTTGGCGCTCTCGCGCTCACCATTTTCGCTACAGCTGGAACCGCGATTGCAAACCCGCTTTTGCAGTCACCTCACTCGACGCTTGCTCAATCGACCATAGCACAAGCCGCAGCCGGCGGCAGCCCGATCATCTGGATCGTGCTCGTCGTTGCAGGCATCGCAGCGTTGGTCTTCATCGTCGTGATCGCCAACTTCCTCAACCTCTACATTCAAGCTCTCTTCAGCAACGCGCACATCGGCATCATCGAACTTATCGGGATGCGCTTGCGAAAGGTTGATCTTAAAACGATCGTCTTCAGCCGAATCCGCGTTGTAAAGGCTGGCCTTGATGTTCCGACCGCCGCCCTTGAAAACCACTACCTCGCAGGTGGCCAGATCATCCGCGTCATCGGCGCGATGATCGCGGCACGCGGTGCCAAAATCGATCTGCCCTGGGGCGTAGCGACCGCGGTCGACCTTGCAGGCCGCGACATTCTGGACGCGGTCAACACCAGCGTCAATCCTAAAGTCATCGACTGCCCGGCACAGAATGGCCCCCGCCCGACCATCGACGCCGTCGCAAAGGATGGCATCCAGCTCAAGGTCAAGGCTCGCGTCACTGTCCGCACCAACATCGGCCGCCTCGTCGGTGGTGCGACCGAAGAAACCATAATCGCACGTGTCGGCCAAGGCATCGTTTCCACCATCGGCTCTGCACAGGACCATAAAAAAGTCCTTGAAAACCCCGATGATATTTCCCGCAAGGTGATGGAGTCGGGCCTCGATGCCGGCACCGCATTCGAGATCCTTTCGATCGACATCGCCGACGTTGATGTTGGTGACAACATCGGTGCCAAGCTCCAGGCGGACCAGGCCAATGCCGACAAGCAGCGTGCGCAAGCAGAAGCTGAAAAGCGGCGTGCGCTCGCCGTCGCGCAAGAGCAGGAATATCGAGCCGAGGAACAAAAGAACCGGGCCCTCTTGGTCCTTGCTGAAGCCGAGATTCCCAAGGCAATGGCCGAAGCATTCCGCAGCGGCAACCTTGGCATCATGGACTATTACAAGATGCGCAACCTCCAAGCCGACACGTCGATGCGCACAGCAATCTCTGGCGAAGGTTCCGCTCGCCCTGATCGCACGTAATCGAGCTCACTCAGCCTTTTAGTTGGAGATGAAACACTCTTCGCCCCTGGCCTCTCGCCGGGGACGTTTGTTTTTTTTATCATCGTTGTAGACACGCACGTATTGAGACCAACGTCAGGCATCGAGACCAACGTGCACGCCGCATTCCAACACTTCACGCCGCGCGACTGCGCAAGTCGTCGTAGCGTTTGCGCAGCTCTGCGTCGCGTAGCACCTTGTACGCCTTGCTGACTGCGGAGAATCGTTCCGCGGCGTCTGGCGCCTTATTCCGATCCGGGTGCAAGTTGCGAGCTATCGAACGAAACGCCTTGGTGATCTCTACCTCGGTCGCGGCGTTGGGTAGATCAAAGATCGCGTAGAGGTCTTCGATCTCAATAGAAACTACAGCCTTGGCATTGTTCTTGCTGCCAGCTTTGTAGTTATCTCCCGGAATTGCTTTCGCGTCGGCTGGCTTTGTCGGATTGGCTACCGGTGGCTGTTGTTCGCCCGCCTTGGTTACGACCGGCTTGGCACCACTCGATGCGTTGTTGTTCAACGCTTCGCCAACACCAGCGATTTGTTCGATCGCGGCTTTGGTTCCCGGGCGAACATCAAGAAAGGCGATCCCACACAACGTTTGGCCGCCTTCTTTGCGGACCCAAACAACGCACCCGCGGACTTCGGCCTTGTGAGCCACTTCACGGATCGTCAGCGCGAGCACATCACCGAGTTTCACCGGGCAATTGCCGCTGACTGCAAGCCGCATTCCAGAATCAGAAATGTCTACAACGTTTCCAAGCTCGCAGCGAACGCCCGATGTGCGATGGCGCTTGGCATACCGCTCTTTTTTAGCGTTCGCCTTGGGCTTATTGAAGTTGAAAAAGTCCCATCGCATTGACTTGATGATCGGTTATCGATGCCGTTTGCGTTCGATGTTCCCAGAATCTGCTGATACGTTCTTTCAAGTATGCTGGTTGTGAACTCGGCGTATAGCCCGAGTACATAGGAAATCGAGCACCTTCAGGCGTCTAGCCGATAACTCTTGATATTGCCCATGAACTTGAAGAATCCTAAACATCCTGATTCAGCACAACGCCAGATTAGTAAGCATGACGCACAACTTAACTCACAGATAGCCTCGCCGCACGCCTTACAGCTCGGCAATGCCACTCGCTCTCGCCCCATGCGCGTAGGCATCGTCGGCTGCGGCACCGCAGGCTCGGTCGCTGGCGCGTTTCTGGCTCGCCGAGGCTGGGACGTCACGGTCTTTGAACGCGCCTCACCCATGCAGCCAACTGGTGCCGGCCTCTTGATCCAGCCCACC
>JBBRGG010000046.1:0-17261 GCA_038240875.1 Phycisphaerales bacterium
TCCGGCATCACCATCGGCCTGCCCTCAAACCGTAATCGTGAAAATACCGCCATCCCAAAGTTATCTTCCCTCGGCATCGCCGCGAAATACTTCCATCGCTCCTTCAACCACTCCGCCTCGCGCACATGCAACGCTTCGTCATACTCCACAATCAAGATCACATCCGGGTCATTCTCTAAGAGAAACGCGCGAAAGTCCTCCGATCGCGCTCTGCTCCCAAGCGTGTTCAAGTTGGCAATCTTCAGCGTCGGCGCACTCGCCACCAAACCTTCTGGCCCAATATATGACAAAGCAGTCTGCACACCCATCAGCCTGTCATTCGGCCGAATCGCCATCATCACCGTCGGCCACACCATCACCACCGCCGCCACAACACCAATCGCCGACACCACCCACATCCGCCGCGCCAACACAAGTACCGTTGCCAGCAACAACATCACTCCGCCCAAAAGATCAAACGTTCGCACCGAAAACGCGACCCACGTAAACATCGCGTTAACCCGCTGCCAACCCGTCGGCTCCACAACTACGTTCCGATCTAGATCAGGCAACAAAAACGCGAACGCAACCAGCGCCGATCCGCCCAGCACCCCCAGCACAACGCACAACGACCACAGCCGCGAAAGCAGCGATTTGTGCCGTTGGCTCGATTCGCCATTCGCTTTCAGGCTCTCTACTGCTTGTTCAGACTTTGTGTCAGTGCGTGCAGCTTCCATAGGCTTCCTTATCGGCCACCACCACCACACACATCAGTAGCAAGACGAGCGCCAGACTCACTATCAATGGCTTATGAAACGATCGCGCCTGGCCCAATCTCGCGCTCGGTAGTCAGGATCACCACTTCGCGATCAGCGTTCGGATTCGTTGGATCTTTCGGTGCAGACGACGCCGCCAACAACATCCCTCGCGATTCTTCACCACGAATAACCCGCGGCGCAAGATTCGCCACGATCACGATCCGCTTGCCCACAAGTTGCTCGGGCGTGTAGTGCTGGCGAATCCCCGCACAAATCTGACGAGGCGTCCCGCTGCCATCATCAAGCTGCAACTTCCACAACCGATCCGCGCTCGGATGTGGCACACACGAAAGCACCGTCGCAACCCGAAGGTCCACCTTGGCAAAGTCCTCGAACGTGATCTG
The DNA here is from genome assembly GCA_038240875.1 of Phycisphaerales bacterium. Classification (GTDB taxonomy): domain Bacteria; phylum Planctomycetota; class Phycisphaerae; order Phycisphaerales; family UBA1924; genus JBBRGG01. Next base: position 1,142 of record JBBRGG010000046.1, read on the forward strand.
CGCTTTGGTCGCCAAGCCTGTGGACGCAGCGGTTGCAGTTGGCACGACAACAGGCGCGACAGTCGCGCTCGCCGAAGGAGTTAAGTCGGTTGCAGGCGTTATATTTGATCCAGAAGTAGACATGTGAACAAGCTCCAAAATAAACAGTCAATTAAAAAAGTCATTTAAACAATCAAAGTAAAAAGTTAAGTTTAGCAGATACAAATCTTCTCACACACAAAAGAGCCCGCCTCACACAATCCCTACGTCTTCGCGTTGCACAGCCGTCGGGCCTTTTTCTACTCCTTCTACGTCTTCATTCTGTGCGAATCTCAGTGCGAGCCATCATAGGAACTGAGCTTGGAACCGCAGTAGTAGCCGCAGCAAGAACCTCGCCAATCAAACACACCATCTGCTACGCCATCAAGGCTGATGGATTTAAGGCCGCTGTATTTCAGGCTGCTGAACTTCAGGCTTAGGACCTACAGGCGCTTCACTCGCTCGTTCACGTTCCACGTTCCCGCCGCTCATATTCGAGGTCGCCACGCCAGGCACAGTCCACGCACCCTCTCGAAAGATTGATTGCCTCGGATCAACGCCAAACGCGCGACCCACCGCTTCGGGATCAGGATCAACAACCACAGCCCCATGATCAACAACGACCTGCGCCGCCCACGATCGCTGGCCAACTCCAAGCAACAACGATTCCAGCCGAAGCTGATCGGTCAACTGCATCACCGACAAGTTCGGGCCCGGCGCACCCTGGCACGTTGTGCACGCACGATACTCAGGCGGATTCACCCCTTGCTTCTTGACCGCTCGTGCGTTGCCACACTCCAAGCAAGGCCACCGCCCCGCTTCACGAATAATGTCTCGCGTCGTCGTGCTTGACATTCTTCGGATCATCCGATCCATCGCGCGAAACGTAGGCTCAACTGCTCGATCACCAAGAATTCTTCTCGCCCCGATCCCATCTCCCGCGCGAATCATTCCTATCGCCGTCGCGATCCGAAATGACGTTGAATCCGGCGTCCTGGCTTCCAAGGGTCCAAGCCAATCGGGCGTTGACTGCCTCGGGTCGAGCTTCTCTGCCAGCGCGAGCAGCCAAGGCGAATCACTCTCGCCCGGATCAAGATCCGCGAGCGCAACGCAAGCGCTACCCGCGATGACAGGCCGCATTGGATTGCGTGCAAGATCAAGGTTCATCGCGAGCACAAATAGTCTCGCCGCTACCTGCCGCGCCGCAATATTCCCCGGTGCCGCGTCGGCGACTTCTTCCGCCAACAAGTAATACGCCTCAGGCTCAGAAGGCGAAAGCGCACCCAGCCGTGCCTGCCACTGTGCATAGATCTTGGCGGTCTCTGCTTCCTTGGGTTTTTCATTTCCTTCGCTGGAACTCGCGTCGGTTTGCCGCCTCGTGGGCTTTGTTCCAGTTGGTGCACTCGCTGGTTGGCCAGATATCTGATCTGGAGGCGCATCTGTCGGCTGCATGTTTGTACTGGGCTGATTGGTTATAGACTGACTGCCAGCAGGCTGTCCCGCCACTTCACGCGTGAACTGCGTACACACAGCCCCAGCAATGCACGCATATCCCGCCATCGCAAAGAGCCTCGCTATGCCCGAACTTCTTTCTGCACTGCAGATATTTCGCCCATAAAAATTTCTAGAACTCATTGTGATTCCTCCCCAAGCCGCACCATCCACAGCCGCATGATCGCTCGTTCCCCAGCATGAACCTGAACAAAAATATGCTCCGCCGCTGCTCGTTCCCGCGATAGATCATCGATGATCCCCTTGGCTTTGTCAGCGTCATCCGGCCTTTCCGCAACGATCACAAACGCCATTAATTCGGCGATGTTCGCCTCCTCAACCGCAAGCCGCTGGATCGAAGTCTTCGCCAATCGAAGCCGAGGCGATCTCGCCGCAGCAATCTGCGCCAACGACATCGGCTCTCGCCCCGTCGGCAGCGACGCATCCGCCCTGCGTTGCCACTCGCTCCGCACCATCATGATCGAAGCCACCGCCGTCGGCGGCTCATCCCGCCTCGTACCAATTACAACCCTGCTCGGGTCCGATGCCCGCACCAACAAGTCATACGCAACGTCAAACTCACGCGACAACGCTTCGACATCAATAAACTCTCGTCCCGCGAGCAATTCCAGCATCCGCGCAACCAGCACACGCCGAACCTCAAGCCGCCACGAAGCATCACGAACCGAAGGCAGCCTCGCGCTCGCCACCACTTCCACAAGCTCGCTGTTGTCGATGGTCACGGGAATATTCGGCGCAAGATCCAGCATCGCACCGACAATCGCAATGTCCGATGACAAGCGTCTGACGATCTGCTGTGCATCTTGCCGAACTTGCTGCGGGCTGCCACGCACAGCTTCAGACACAAGAATCCCCGCATCCATCCGCGTCAATTGCTGACCCACGCGACGAAGCAATTCGCGCCGCGCTGGTATGTTTACGCCCACGCTGATGTATTGCAACCCCCACCCTCCAGCTCCAGCAGCCCCGCCTCTCCCAGGCGTGTTGAGATAGAGCACACTCCCCGGCGCTACCCCCAGAGGCACCGGCGACCCCATAGCATTCACCGTCACCTGCGTCGGTCCCGTAGCGAGCGCAACAGGGAACGAATCGCCTGCCCACGCGTGCGCCGCCATCGCGTTCAAATGCGCCAAATATGCACCACGCGATAGTCTCTCAACCGGCGTCCCTTGCTGTGGCAGCGCAACCGCGATCCTCGCCGCATCCAACCACGTCTGCACTTGTGCAGATCGTTCCCCCGACGCGCTCAAATTCCACACCGCCGAGTACCGATCACGCATCATCGACCGTTGCCCCGAATCCGCCGTGGGCGAAAGTACCATCGAAAGATCAACCCCCGATGCGCCCGTTGAGTTCGCCAGCGCAACTGTGATCGCGTGCAAGTCGGAGCTTGTAACGCCCGGCGCATCAAACCACCGGACGAGCCTCGCGCGCGAAGCATCGCTCTCTCGCCACGTCACAAGCGTTGTGAGCGTGCCGATTACCTCGTACGCAGCTCGGTTCGCAATTGGATCTGGCCCGCGCAGCGACAAGTCTTCAATAGCTTGTAAGATGCGCCGAGTGCCCTCGGCACTGCGCCCTTGTTCGCTCGCATCTATTGCCCTGGTCCACCCACGCCACGCTTCGATGAGCGTCGCGCGAAAGCTTGCTTCCGGATCCGGCACCGGTGGCATCATCACGCCCGTCATCTCGCCCGCCGCCGCAAGCGCCCCCATCCGAAAGGTCGAGTTCGACGAGCTCCAATTCATACCCAAAATCGCGGGCACAAGCCCATCAATCGTGCTCCGTACACCCGCAGGCACGTCCCGCTCACGATCAAGCCGCGCAAGCACGCCACCAGCAAACACACGCGACTGAGCTTGTTTGTTCGTGGGTATCGATGCAAGTTCCGTCGCACGCGAAACTGTTGCAAGCACACGCTGGATCGATTCGCGGTCGCCGCTAAGCCGAAAGATGAGTTCAATAACCCCGTCCGCCGCCGCGGCGTGCCCGTCGGGCGTTGTTTCAATCCAAGCGATCGCCATCTCGGTAAACACAACATCAAAGCGTGCAAGCGCCGCCGCACGATCCGTCTCGATGCCCTGTGGCAACGATCGCAGATCACGCATCATGTCATCCCATCGACGCATCCCCGCTGCTTGGCCAAATCCATTCGCACCCGTGGCCTCTGGCTTTAACGATCTCTGTCGTTGCTCGAACAAAGGCTTTGGTTGCGGCGTTCCTACGCCAGGCACCCGCTGGTTTGGATCGCGCGTGCTCGAAAGCGGCGCATCGTTCATCCCGGGCACACCAGCCAAATCGCCCAAACCTGCCTGTCCCGAAGCTGCCGCGCCAGCACCCCCCCCCGCACCTCCTCCCGCGCCGCCGCCGCCCTTCTTTGGCGAGAGCGCCACCACGCCAACAAGCAACACAACCAGCAGCAACAGCCCTACCCCGACAACGCCAGCACTCACCACGAGCAACCGCTTGGTCGGATCACGCTCGGGCACCGTCATCGCACGCACCCGCGCGATGGCTTCAGCTTCCGTGAGCATCGGCTTCCGCCGAACCGAAACGGTTGGCACGCCATTTGGCATGTGCTCAACAATAACTGAGCCGCCTCCAATTACGCCCACACTCTGGCCTACGTTGTCGCTTACTTTCTGGCCCCCGCTCCCCTGCACTACGCGCGATCGCACATTAACCTGCGCATGAGAGAGCAGCGAAGAAACTGGTGCTTCTCTCGCGACTTCATTTCGCGACACAGTCTGCAAATCCGTCGGCATCGATGCCCGCGTGCGAAGCCTTGCTGGCTCAACACCAATCCGCTCAGCATCAACACCAATCGCTCCTGACGCGACACCCGTGCGCAGCACTGGCGCATTCTGCCTGGTAAAGCTCTGCATAGTCCGAATCAATTCCGCAGGCGACGCACCTTGGCTCTTGGCGAGCAACATCAAGTGCTTGCGTGATTCATCGTTCCACCCGCCGTGCATCCCAAGTACAAGATGCGCCATCGCCTCCAATGGCAAGCCTGTCCCTACGCTCATTCCCACACCCTTCTCCACTCCCTTCCCCACACTCTTCCAAGTTACAGCCGCAATTCCTATATCATGTAGCGAGCCTGATCTTGGTGCTCCTGCCAAACCAATCTCTTCGCTAGTAACTAAAGGGTTGCTCGTACCAGCTTCGCTTGTTAGTTGCTCGCCAATCGTCCGCCGTTGTCCCTGCGCGAGCACCTCACGTATCGCGTCGGCCGCCGCAGCATGCAGCAACATACGAAGCTGATCTGCTTCCTGCGAACCCGCCTCGGCATGCTCATTGACAAGAATCAACCGTGCTTGCAACGCTTCAACCACGCGCTCGGGTGTAAATGATCCGCTCGCATCCTTCATGCCCAGCAACGCAAAGTGATCTCCATGCGTAATAGATACGCCAAAGAACCGTTCCGTAGCAGTCTCCATCGGCCTTTGGTTATCGACTGATTCAGTCGTCACATCATCACCCTTAATATATATAAATGTAACTTAGACACAACAACTTAGTTTGGCGTACCTATTGCCGAAGTTGCAGGCGGGTTTGTGTTCATGGGCGAGACACCAAGCACCTGTCGCAACGCACGAAACTTCTCATTCCAAGGCAGCGGCCCAAGCTCGGGATACAAAACCTCATGCTGGTCCAGTGCGGCCCTGGCCTTGTTCGAATCAATCTTCGCCAGAAGCCTCATCGATTCATAGCGAGCTTCAAACCAGGCCAGGCTTGCAGTGTCCACTCCTATAGAAATTTCCGACCATGCGCGCCCCGCCTCTTCAATCTCACCCGTTGCTTCGGCGAGCTTGGCATGCCGGCGCAACGACACCAGTGTCCGCACGCCCGCCTTGGCCTGATCGCGTTCCATCGCAAGCCCGAGCGCTCGCATCGACACATCTGCTTCGGCTTCCCAAATCACAGCCGCCGCACCAGCAATCGCGTCGCGTACCGTTGGCGCCGTCGCCGAAGTGCCGCCCATGTGTTCCAGGATGCGCGTACCAAATCGAACTACGTCGCGCGCTGCCCGCGCATCATTTGGTGACACGACCAACAACCGTTGCCCACGCCGAAAGAGGAGCCGATCCGCCGCGTCGGCGTACGTGCCACCGGTTCCTCGCAGCGAGTCAACAAAGCTCGTGATCGCCGCTTCATCGCCACGAATCACAGCAATCTGCAAGCGGCGAAACTGCACTTCGCCGTGGATCTGTGCCGTATCGATCGCTTGATACGCCGAAACTGTTTCAATCGCCACGAGACACGCCTCAGCCTTGTCCGGGTCCGGTCCCGACACGCTCAACAACGCGTCGGCAAGCTGCCTCGCACGCAAAATTACCGCGTTACCGGCCTGTTTCGCGGCTTCGTCTACACCCCCAAGCGCGATCGTCTGCTCGGTGCGGAGTAATTCTTCCGCGACCTGAGTGAAACGCAGCGCGGCGAAATCGCGATCATTTCCCTTGGCTCTACGGTAGATTTTGTACAAAATCGTGCTCGCCTGTCGGCGTGCCGCACGATACAAGGGCGACTCAGGCGGCAGCTTCAGCAGCACCTCAACAACCTGCGCATCAGTCATCCCTTGCGCGCTTGTCTGCCGCATGAGCAACCTCGCCGCGTTCTCCGAATCAGGAAACTCCTTGAGGTACACTACCGCCAATCGATCGCGCTCAGTCACGTTCGACTTTGCACCTTGTTCAATCGCGTAGTCGAGCGTTGCAATCGCGTACCACAACGCATCGCGACGTAGATCAACACTGGTCGCTTCTTCCGCCGCCTGCGTGAATGCAGAAACCGCGTTCACAAAGTCGCCCGCATAAAACTTGGACAAGCCCGCACGCGTTCTGGTTCGTACGCGCTCAGCTGGAAATTCCTTGGAATCCCCAGCCCCAAGCGTGCTCTCCAAAATGCCTGCGGCCTGCTGGTACATGTTCACCAGAGCCGCATCTTTACTTGGCTCATCTGGATTGCCCGGAGCCTCTCGATGTGCTGCTCTCGCCTCTTCATATGCGCGAATCCCGCGCACATACAGCACGATAAAGCCATCGCTCCCGAGGCTCGACGTACCAAATCGTTGTACCAAATCCAGCACCTGCCCGATCTGCTTCTGCGACACAAGGTCCGACATCGCCGTCGCGGCAACACCCTGCGCCATCTCTGTAAGCCTTGGCGACCTCACCGCCTGTCCCCCATACTCCAGCGCGACAACCGCTACAAACCTCGCTTCGACCGGCGTTAATCGCTTGATCGCGGTACCGCTCTCAACCCCTCGACGCTGGCGAACACGCATCTCAACATCCGACCACCGCTGCGCAGCCGCATACACCAAGATTTCACGCGTAAAGATCTGTTCAGATACCGAAAGTGGTAAATCATCCGCCTGATTCAATAGGTCAATCCATCGAATCGCCTCGACGTGCTCGCCACGCAGCGAAGCACTCAGCGCACACCCCAGCGCCGCTCGCGCGATATGTTCAAACCGCAAAAGCTGCTTGGGCACGCGATCCACCGTTGCGGGCCGATTCGGTGCGGCGTTCAACAACACGCCAAACTCTTCCATCGCTCGCAGTGCCTGTGGCGCGGAACTGTTGAGCAGCGCGTCGTAATAGTTCGACCACCCGGCGTAATACCGCGCGAGAGAATGCAAACGCCGAGTATCCGACAGTTTCCCGCGCAGGTCTTCAAGATCCTGATCGTTTGCGGTCGCTTCGCGGCGTTCGAGCAACTTGACCTGCGTGTCAAGACGTTTGGCTAGGTCGATGAATGTCGTGCCAAGCGTTCGCAGCACTATCCGTGCTTCGTCCGTTTCTGCATCATTTGCAAGCTTCAATCGTGTTCGTTCGGCGATCTCTTCAACGCGTAAGTACGATGCCTTTGCAAGGTTCAGGCGTAGTTCACTGCTGTCCGCATCAGGAACATCACGCATCAGGTCGCGGCTGAGTTGTTCGAGCCGTTCACGACGAGCCGCGTCGGGCACTTGCCCCAGCATTCGCGCGTACAACTTTCCGAGCCGTTCGGCAAGAATCACCCGGCTAACCCCCGCCGTTTCTTGAATCCTCGCGCGCAAGTGCGCTGCTAAGACTTCGTACAGTCGCTGTTGCTCAAGGTACGTCGCTACTAGATCACTTTGATCTGTCACCGATTTTGACCCATTGGTAGCAATAGCTGGCGTGTTTTCAACAGGCGTGTTTTCAACAGATGGTGCAGCCGAAGGAGACAGTTGTGCCAAAGGCGTATTCGTCGGCTGCGCAAAGGTCAACGAGGCGCACGCGATCATGCACGCCAGCAGCACACAGCCAGAAGTGAATCCACTTATTTGTAGCTTTGGTCTACTTGCGTGCTGCCACATAGCTAATCCTTATGAAGCCCGCATCATGAAAAACCTGAATTGCCATCGCAACCGCGCCCGCATCCGCGTCGTCGCGTACACGTACGACAATCCCCGCCTCCTTTGGCAACTGCGACGCAATTGCCATCAGCGCAGCACGCGTCGTGATCGTTCGATCGCCAATCGTAAAGGTCGGCCCATTTGCTATCGTCAACACCTGTGGCGCGAGCGTCGAAGTTGCCCCGCCTCGCGCATCGGTCTTGAGCGAAGTTGACTGCTGCGATTCTTCGGGCGACAACTCGGTCGCGATGATGAAGTACAAAAGCAGAAACAACACCACGTCGATGAGTGCCACCAGCGTCAGCTTGGGTGCGCCAAATTCCTTCTTGGGCTTGCGCATCCTCATCGCACGCCCTCCTTGCGAACATCACCACCACCACCGGCAACCGCGAGCTTCCAATCGCGAATACCAGCGGCGGTCAGCGCCGTCGCGAGCACATTCAAGTGCCGACCAAGCGCAGACTTATCCGCACGCACCACAACTTCGATTTGCTTCCCCACTTCCGATTCTCGACGTTTCACATCGCCAAGCACAAGTTGCACAAGTCGATCCAGCGCGACGCTTTCGCCCGCGAGCACGTACGTTCCGTCGGCGAGCACATCGATATAGATTGACAGTTCGACGGCTCGAACAATGGACTCGCCCGCTTCTTTGGGAAGTTCAACCGGTGCTCGCATCGTTCGGGCGAACTGTGCCGAAGACATGAAGAAGATGATGAGTAGCAGCACGACGTCGATCATCGACGTCAAGTCAAATCCGGCTTCGGGGATGGATCTCTCACGATTGAAATTCATGGCTGGACTACACGATTCCCGAATCTAAAAAACTATCCAAACCTCTTTACGAAACACGAAACGAATCTTGACGAAATGTGCCGACGCCTTACTGTCGCCCTGCGTTTTGCGTGCTCGCCTGCTGGCTCGCTTGTTGACCCGTTGGAATACCAGTTTGCTGGCTCATTCCTGGTCCTTGTAGCCTTGGTCGTTGTTGCGGCTTTGCCGCTCCGGAGGCTTGCTCGACCACGCCAGCGAGTTGTTCGATCACTTCCCCCGCTTCGCTCGCGAGCCGGTCGATGCGACGCTTGAAGATCTGGAAGGCAGCCGTGCAAGGAATCGCGACGACCAGCCCTTGCGCCGTTGTCACAAGCGCAAGAGCCATGAACCCTGCGAGTTCCTTGGAGCGCGCCGCGCCGTCGTTCTCGCCGATGGCCCCGAACGCGCCGATCATTCCAAAGACCGTGCCCAAAAGCCCGAGCATCGGCCCAACCGCCGCGATCAAGCCCACGGCGTCGGTCGTGCGCTGCAATCGTTCCGTTTCACGCTGGCCCGCGTCTTCAAGCGCGGCACGCAACTCGAGCATTCCAAAGGGGCTCGTTCCGCAGCGACGAAGTGCGTTATGAAAGACTCGCGTCAGAAACGAGTCGTTGGCTTCCTGTGCGCAGTACTGGAACGCGCTCGCAATGTCATTCTCGCGAAACAGCCGAGCAAGATCTTCTGCGGCCTGTGGCGGGATCATCTTCTCTCGCCGAACCTGGATGAAGTGCGCGATGACTAACCCAAGTGCCACCACCGACAACGTGATAATGACGTATCCAACTAAGCCGCCCGCGGTGACATATTGAAGAATCGATCGCCCCGAGCTTTCGCTCACAGCGGACGCGGCTATGGGCGTCGTGCCCGTTGTCTGCGTCAGAACAATCCCGCCCACTGTTTCAAGCAACCATGCTGATGCATGCACGCGAGTTCTCCATTAGGGGCCGACGAGGTCGGCTCCTGAAGTAGTGCTTTTTGCCGGTCCACTCGCGTCATGCGAGCCAGCTTCACCTAGTGTTCCGTTTGATCCTTCGATACCTACGCCGCTTGATCCAGATGCTGCTTGTGCAGTTCCAATTTCGCGAAGCGCAGGAACGCCGATGGCTGCGTGCCTTGGGAATTGTGCTTCGAATTCGGAGCGTATCCGAGTCGCTCCTTCGATGTCGCCCAGTTCCGCAAGCGTCATCGCCGCTTCGGCCATCGCAACACCTGTGACAAATGGGCACGCATCATGCAGCGTTGCGGGCACTTCGAGTAAAACCGCGACCCCACGAAGTTTGTCCTCGCGTCCCGATTCACGCACCAAGGACCTACCGATTCCTGCGATGATCCACGAACGCTGCCACGCCGGGATCGATTCAGATCGACGACGTTGAAGTTCACCTCTTGACTTCGCGCGAGCTTCAGCATCGCCGACGTGCGCGACGACGATCTCACGCACAAGCCGCACACCTTCATCGCCTAATGCTGCCGCTCCAACGTCTTTTGCACCCGGGGCCAACGGATCCCACGATGGTCCGCCTGGAACATCAACGGGCATGCCCACTTCAAAGCGAGCCGCAGCTTCGTACAAACGAGCAAGCGCGATAGCGGCTCCTGAAGGTTGGCTGCTTTGTTGTGCATTGTTGGATGCCGTGCCGTCGGCGAAGTGAGCACGCACGCGTGTTGGTGCACGAGCAAAGGCAATGGTTGCAGCGCTGTTGACCCACATCGGCGGCAACTGCGTTGCAAGCCGTGTTGTTGGGTCAATTGCGGCGTCATCGATTGTTAGCGTGCCCGCGCCCGCCGACGAAGAGCCTTCGCTGGCTTCGCTAAGCAACGTTTCCGCGGCCAGCCGCCATTGCACGTACGCATCGAGCGCGCCAGTGTGCACGCCCCGGACTAGTCGGCACTTCATCAAGCCGCGGTGCACCAACTCAGAAGTTACTCGCGCCTCGGCGGCAACCGGAAGCTTGGCCAACGCGTCGGCGAGTTCCTCCAAGACTGGTTCGGCACCTACCAGATCGCCACGTTCCATGCGAATGCGAACGCGCCACGCGTGCTCGGCTATCACAGCCACTTTGGCGAACTCGCTCCCCAACACTGTCGGCGGCTTGGCGATTCTGTCAAGGCCAACCTTTGCACGCCGAAGCGTTACGCCTTCGCCAATTTCGATTGTCATTCCTTCTGCGCTGATCGAGATTGGTTTGCCCACGGGCGGCTCGAAGCCTGATCGCATCACGAGCCCTTGCCACACATCGCCGGGGTCGGTAGCGGTGCTCGCGGGCAAGTTCAAGGTATCCTTTGGCTGTGCGTGCACGAATTGAAGAGGAAGGTGGCAGAGTGTGAGCACGAAGATTAAATGAGCTACACCGCGCACGCGTCGGCGTGTTGTGCTAATCCGTGATGGCTTCCATGCCTTCAAACTCATGCCTTTACACGTATGTCTTGCGGTGACTGTTGAGGTCGTGGTGGGTGAACGTCGCGTTAGGGGCAACTATCTTTCTCGATCTGGAGTTGGCTCTTGATTTGGTGTTTGGTTTTTGGCGCGAACGTTGTTCTTTTACTCAGGAACAAAGGTGTACGTGCCACGAGAATCTTTCGCGATTTTCTTGAGGTTCTTTTCGCCATCGGCGCTTGCGTAGCAGATGCAGTGGATGGGGATTCGAAGTCTGGAGTTGAGTTCGGCGATCAGGCGAACGGTTTCCTCGTCGAACTCGCCATCGGTCATGAAGTAGATCGCGTCGGGCCTTGGGCGAAGTTCGGTAAAGACAATTTGGAATGCGGGGAATGGTTGGGTGCCTCCACGGGTGACCATGCCTGCGATTTCGTTGCGAGCCCAGGATTTCCCCGCGTTGTTGGCGTCGCGCCAGGCGACTTTCTTGCCCAGGGGTTCGGAGTCCGTTTCGAAGGGGACCACTATGAACGCGGAAGTTTCGAGCATCGCGTCGATTGATTTGGCAAGCTCATTCTGGAGTTTGATGATGCGTGCACCTTGCATGGAGCCGGAGATATCGACGATGTAGGCGAAGCGATTGCCTTGGGCTTCAACGCCGAAGAAGCTCGCGCCGCCCGAGCCAGAACCGCCGATGCCTTCGCCACCGATACCCGCGCCACTGATGTCGCCGCCACCACCGAGTTCGCTGGCGTCGGTGGCGATGCCACCAGATTGTTCTTCGCCGACGTCACTGACGATGGCATCGACGAGCGCGCTTTCAACTGGGGTGACGACTTCGAGTTCAGGAGCGAGTGGAGTCGAGGCTTCGACTTGTGGGCCGAGCAAGGCGTCGAGTTCGGCTTCGCCCATGAGCGCCATTTGGATCTCGGGGGCGTCGCCACCGTTGCCGCCGTTGCTTGGAGGAAGGCCGCCTATGACGATGAAGCCGGCGATCAGCGCGATGACGATATGAACAAAAACGGAAGCGACGATGCCGATGCTGGTAGCGCGCCAGACCCATTTAGCAATCCGCTCGGCAAGCGAAGATTCATGGTCGACAACCTGCGACGAGGGATCGTCGCCGGGCGAGTTGTCGCTGGTTAGATTGAGATCATCCTGTTTCATGAAGTCCAATCGAATTGAAACCGCGGGTCAAAGGCGAATGGCCGAACCAAAGGGCGAATGACGCGAGTGTGTTTCGTTTGGTCGAAAGTTGCAGCAGGGTCTGCCTCGCGTTGGCACTCTCAGCTATCGGTCTATGGCGACTGTTTCCACGGTAGATCCAGAGAAGTCATTACAAATATACGAACCAATCCCTCACGCAGTTTACCGATTCCCGAGCTTGAAGATGCACTTACGGTAGGATTTCTCGCAGCGATATAGGCATTGTGTTGGTCCTACTGTTGGCAGAGCGAGCAGGTTGTCTCTTATAGATGACTATCCGGACAATTCCTTTCATGTGTTCGTGCGAGTAGCCAACTTTGATTGCGACGGATGCAACGAAATCTTCAGGCACTCGTGTGCTGGCGAGCGTGCAGGTGCTTGAAGTAAATTTAATGGGGCTGACACACCAAACGAAAGCCGCGAATCATTCCTGCCAAATGACTAAGACCACTTTGCTGTAGCCGTGTATCACGCGACCAACATTGCACATTGACCCCGCTGAGCAACTTTAACCAAACGTTTGAAACCACAGGTTTCCAAAGGCCAACCCAATATGCCAGCCGCAACCACACCACCAGCAGCAAAGCACGCTATCACGACGCTGACGGCTCCGCGGATGAACCCTGGGACGGAGGGGTTTGTGTATCGGCGGATCTTGCTCAAGTTGAGTGGCGAGTCGTTTTGCGCGCCAGGTGGTTTCGGGTTTGATGTCAATGAGTTGAGCTCGATTGCCAATGAGATCAAGGACGTTGTTGCAATTGGCGTGCAACTCGCGGTGGTAGTGGGCGGCGGCAACATCGTGCGAGGTGCCGAGCTCGCGGCACAAGGGCATATCCATCAGGCAACCGCCGACCACATGGGCATGCTTGGGACGGTGATTAATGCGCTCGCGCTGAAAGAGAAATTGCTGTCGATCGGGGTAGACTGCCGGGTACAGTCGGCAATTGAGATTCGCGCGGTTGCGGAGCCGTTCATTCGTGGGCGCGCGATTCGGCATCTTGAGAAGGGGCGTGTAGTGATTCTGGCTGCGGGGACGGGCAACCCATTCTTTACCACCGACACGTGCGCTTCGCTTCGCGCGACGGAGCTTGAGTGTGATGTGCTGTTGAAGGCGACGAAAGTTGACGGGGTATATAGCGCCGATCCGCGCAAGGACAAGACCGCTACGCGGTATACCTCGCTCACGTTTGCTGAGGCGATGGCGAAGAACCTTCGTGTGATGGACATGACGGCGATTGCGATGTGCTCGGAACATAAACTTCCAGTTGTGGTATTTGATTTCAAGCAGCATGGGAATATTGCTCGCGCGGTTCGGGGCGAACAAATCGGCACGTTGTTGCACGCGTGATGAGCGAGTTGGATTATGGGTTGAATTAGGGATCAACTGGGGCTCACTTCCCGTTGCGTATGCTCTGTGCTGACATACGCGCAACTTTCGGAGATTTAGATCATGACCGATCCTGATACGATTTTGGTTGAGTGCGACGAATCGATGACCAAGGCTGTTGACTATTTGAAGCAGGAACTTCGCGGCATGCGCACGGGTCGTGCCACGCCGGCGATGGTTGAGTTTGTCAAGGTTGAGGCGTATGGCTCGATGACAGATATCAAATCTGTTGCGCTGGTGTCGGTTCCTGAGCCGACACAGCTTTTGATCAAGCCTTTTGATACGACGCTAACGCAAGCGATCAAGACGGGGATCGAGAAGGCGAACCTAGGCCTGAACCCGATGGTCGAGGCAAAGCAGATTCGGATCAATGTGCCTTCGATGTCGACGGAGCGTCGCCAGAAGGATGCCGCACGGCTGAAGAAGATGGGTGAAGATACCAAGGTGTCGATTCGTAATGCAAGGCGGGATGCGAACAAACACTCGGACGGGATCGCTGCCAAGTTTCCAGAAGATGAGATTGAACAGCTCAAGAAGGAAATCCAGGACCTCTTGAAGAAGTTCGAGGAGGATGTAGATAAGCGTGTGGAAGAGAAGACGAAAGAGATCATGACGATGTGAGCTGGCTTGGTAGTAGATGGATATGAGTGAATACGAACCCCTCTTTCGAGAGGGGTTTTTCGTTGGTGGGTTGGTGTGTGGATGAATGGTTTGCCGAGGAAAGTTGTCATGCACCGGTTATACGGCGCGACGGGAATTTTGCTAGGGGTGAAGTGAAGAGTGGCCAGGATTTTGCGCACAGATGTGGCCGGTAGGAGTGAAATCGTGGGCGGATCAGGTGTATTTAAACGTGAACGAAAAGAGATCAGGTGAGGACTGTCGGACTGAACACGGTCAAAGAAAAAGGCAGAGTCATTGTGGGAATACGTGTGAGTGTAAAAGACGCAGCATGATCAAAGCGATCATGGTGGCACGTTGCAACCAAGACAAAATCTTCTCTCGCAGAGAGAGGTACGCAAGGCAAGGCAAGGAGATTTGAAGGTGCAGTTGGTTTACTTCGCGGGTTGGCCCAAGTAGCGGATGCGATAGACGCGGCCTGTGATGTCGCAGCTAAAGAGGATTGAGCCATCGGGAGCTTGGACGCAATCAACGGGGCGGGCGAGGATTTCTAGGTTGTCGGGATTATCGGGGAGTGGAAAAGTTCGTTTGGTGCTGACGATGGTGGTGAGGCCGATGGGTTTGCCGCCGAGGCGTTTGTCGTTGTCGAAGATGACTCGTGCGACTTGATAGCCGACGGGTTTGCTGCTGTTCCATGAGCCATGGAATGCGACGTAGGCGTCGCCGATTTGGTCGCTGGGGATCGCGCCGGGTTTGGCGGCGGGCTTTGGTTCGATGAAACAGAAGCCATTGGGAGCCCAATGGGCGGGGAATGAGAAGGCGGGGACGATTGTGCGGCCAGCGATGCCTATGAGTTCAGGATTTTGTATGAACTCGAGGCGTGGGATTCGATTGCCGACGAGGAAGGGATGGCCATAGAAGCCGTCTTGGGTGTAGAGGTTGAATTCGTCGGGGGGATTAACGTCGGTGATTGGTTGCGTAGTGGGATCGACTTCGCCTAGGGGGCGGCCGAAGGAGTCGGAACCATGATCGCAGCCGAAGATGTCGGAGGTGCCTGGGCGGATGCGAAGTTTTTCGGTGTTGCGGATGCCGCTGGCGAAGAGGGATTTGTTGGAGCCATCGTGGTTGAAGCGGAAGATTTTTTGGCGTTGGGTGGTGGTTTCGTCGGTTGCGTTGCCGCTGTCGCCGATGCTGGTGTAGAAGAATTCGTCGGTGACAAGGAGAGAGCGCCACCAATGCCAACCGGCGCCGGGGAGGGTGTCGTTGCCGAGGATATCAATAATTTCGTCGGCGATTCCATCGGGTTTGCCGCTGGCCGGGCTCGCGGGTGAGGAAGTGTTGGGGGCGACATCGCGAGCTTTTTTGATGGCGTCGGTGAGCGAGAACCACATCCAACCGTTGTGCCAGGAGAGGCCATGGATGGAGTTCATTCCTTTGACGAAGGTGGCGCGAGATTCGAAGTAACCGTCGTTGTCGGCGTCGGTGAGGGTGACGATGTCTCCGAGGCCTGGGCGCGAGACGTAGAGGCGGCCGAGGTCGTCAAATTCCATGAAGCGGGCATTATCGATGGCGTCGGCGGCGACGGAAACTTTGTAGCCTTCGCGGACGACGAAGAAATCCATCTCGGGCGCAAGAGGAACAGCGCCGGGGAGTGGGATGGCTGATGGGCCGAGTTGCAGAGCTGGTTTGGAAGTAGTAGGTACCGATGCGGCTGGTTCTGTTATTGCTGGAGTGGTGATACAGCGCCGCCAGAGCGCGCAACTCCTCGACGGGTGCAGATTCGTCTCGTTGGTGCATGGTCGCA
>JBBRGG010000047.1:0-16988 GCA_038240875.1 Phycisphaerales bacterium
CAATCTCGCTTAACCAAGGCGAGTTTGTCGCCGTTCTCGGCGCCTCAGGCTCTGGCAAGAGCACCCTCATGCATCTATTGGGTGGCCTTGATCGACCCGACTCTTCTCCGGCTGGCTTCATCAACTTTGCAGGCGTGACCCTCTCTTCGCTCAGCACTCGCGCATTAGACGACTACCGCACCCGTTCCGTTGGCTTTGTCTTCCAGTTTTATCACCTGCTCCCTGAACTATCTGTCATGGAAAACGCCCTTCTCCCCGCTATGGTGCTCTATGGCAAGCTGGGGTATCTCCGCAAACGGTCAGAATTGCGCGCACGAGCTGAGTCACTCCTCAGTGAACTCGGCCTCGGCCATCGCCTTCGCCATCGCTCCAACGAGCTCTCTGGCGGCGAGCGTCAACGCGTCGCCATCGCCCGCGCGCTCATCAATGACCCGCCACTGCTCTTGGCCGACGAACCCACGGGCAACCTTGACACTGCCACAGGTTCCAAAGTCCTCGACGCTTTGCTCACCCTGCGTTCAAAGTCCAGCCGAACCATGCTGATCGTCACCCACGACCCCAATACTGCCGCCCGTGCCGACCGCATCGTCCAGATCAGCGATGGCAAGGTGCACGATTCCGCCTAATAATCTATCAATCAAGTCATTTCATCAATTTCATTCCAAGATTTCAAAACACATAACTAATTCTTAAAAAATCTGAATCAATCCATCTTCGCTTTCAGCTGCTGCCATATCTCACCCAAACACGACCCTGTCAAGTTTGTTCAGGTTTTCAATATTCGCAGAGCACATTCGCGCGCCAGTGGTTACTATCCTCACCGTACTCGCTGGCTCATTCGACCTGTAGAACCTATTGGTCAAGTTTGAGAGCATTCGGCATTCTCGGTCTTTATGCCCCCTCATCACACCAGACACTCTTACCCCACCGGACCCATGGCTTCAACCTCTGAACGGCGCAAAGAACAAGTCATCCTTCGCGGCCTCGCGGGGGTCGATGTACCCGCCTTTGTAGAGGAGTCGGGCGAAGGCCGTCCCATTGTCTTCCTTCATGGGTTGGTCGGCCTGAACGACCACTGGGAAGAAGTAGGTCGACGTGCAAGCCCGCACGCGCGTTGCCTGATGTTGCAGTTGCCTTTGCTCGATCTCACAGGCGAAGACTGCTCGATCCACGGCGCGACCGAGCTCACCATTCGCTATCTTGCCGAGCATGTTTTGCACCCTTGCATACTCGTGGGCAATTCCTTTGGCGGGCACGTTGCGCTCCGCATCGCCCTTGAACGCCCAGACCTGGTTCGTGGCTTGGTCCTTGCTGGCTCCAGCGGGCTCATCGAAAAGTCCATGGTGCGTGAGGTGCAGATCCGCCCGAGCCGTGATTGGCTGGAAGAAAAAATCGGCGAGCTCTTTTTCGATCGCGCCAAGATGAACATGGCGGACGTTGATCGCGCACACAGAGAGCTCTCGGAGCGTGGGCATGCTCGCGCGATGGTCAAGCTCTCGCGTTCGGCTCGCCGAAACCACTTGGGGACCAAGATCGCCGAGATCAAGGTGCCCACGCTGCTCATCTGGGGTCGTCAGGACATCGTGACACCACCGGAGGCTGCCGAAGGGTTTAAGAAAAGCATCCGTGACTCGCGTCTGGTCTGGATCGATCAATGCGGGCATGCCCCGATGATCGAGAGCCCCGAGCCCTTTGGCGACGCCTTGCTCGCGTTCATAAATGAACTGGGCGGGTGAGTCGTCTTTCTCTTCTTAAAGTCAAAGTAAAGCAATGATTACTCCTGTCACTAGCAGTCCGGCTCCAAGAGGACGCCCCGGCTTCCGTTGGACCAGCCTCATCGGCACCGGGCTCAACGTCCACCTTCATGGCCGAAAGCGGCTCCTGAGCAATACCAAACACTGGCAACGCAACAGCGCGGGGATTCAAGTCTCGCAGCTTCGCCAACTGCTCAATAAAGCTGCATCAACTTCCTATGGCAAGGCTCATGACTTTGCCCGCATCGCCTCCCTCCCCAACGAAGAGATCGTCAAGGCGTATCGCTCGATAGTTCCCGTGCGCGACTGGTACGCCTTTAAGGACGACATCCGCGCTATGCGTGAAGAAGGCAAGCCTGACGTGCTCTGGCCTGGTCGCGTGATGAACTTTGCCCAGACGAGTGGCACGACCGCTGGGGACAAGTTCATCCCGGTCTCTGCGGAGTTGCTCAAAGCCAATTATCGCGCGTCGCTCGATATCTTTAGCCACCTGATGCGCTTTGGGATCTCTCTGCCCAACATGCTCGCGGGTAAATGTCTATTCCTAGGCGGGTCCACCTCACTCACTCCCAACGAGCACGGCATCAGCACGGGCGACCTCTCGGCCTTGGTGACACCGATGATTCGCTGGCCTTTAAGCGAAATATATCTCCCAGGCAAAGAGATCGCGCTGATGAGCCATTGGCCTAGCAAGATCGATGCGATGGCCAAGCAGTGCTTGCAGCATGACGTTCGCATGATCAGTGGGATGTGCTCGTGGGCGCTGGTCCTCTTTGAACGCGTCATGCAAATGGCTCGCGACCAAGGTAGAACCGTTCGCACCATGCACGACGTTTGGCCCAACTTGCAAGTCTTTATCCATGGCGGCGTTAAATACGGCCCATTTGACCCACGCATCCGCCAAGCCTGGAGCGGTTCGCCCGAAGGTGCCGACCTGCCTCGCAGGCTCGAGTTGTACCCTGCTTCCGAAGCCTTTGTCGCGATCCAAGACGTGCAAGGCGATCTTGGGCTCAGGCTTCTCACCGACAACTCGGTCTTCTATGAGTTCGTGCCTGTTGAATCAATCAACGATCCAAACCCCATCGGCTTCACCTGCGATGAAGTCGAAAAAGGGCAGCGGTACGTTGTTGTTCTTTCCACGTGCGCTGGGCTTTGGAGGTACATCCTGGGCGATGTTGTTCAGTTCGACTCGATTCCTGATAAGCCGTTGTGGATCGCGAATTCCAGTGGCGGCTCCGGCGGCGGCGGTGATGGTCCATCACGCATGCGCATCGTCGGCAGGCATCGACAATTCATCAATGCTTACGGCGAAAACCTCATTGTTGAGCATATCGAAAACGCGGTCGCGCATGCAGCGAAAGTCGTTGGTGTGCTCGTGGGCGAGTTCCACGCGTCGCCTGTCTATCCGGCGCCAGGAGTCAAAGCTGGGCTTGAACTTGCGGTTGAAGTTGATGGAGGTGCAGCGGCGCTGGTGGGGTCCAGGCTCGCCGCGTTTCGTGACGCTTTCGATATGTCACTCAAGGACCAGAACGTCGATTACACCACCAAACGCACCGACGGCTTGGGCATGGCGGCGCCCACCGTTACCTCGATGGCAATGAACACGTTTCATAAATGGATGGAATCTCGCGGCAAGCTTGGCGGGCAACACAAATGTCCTCGCTGTGCCAATGCTCGTGATCACATGGACAACATTCGGCAATTCGCTGGCCTGCCACCGACGCCGATGCCTTCCCAAGAAAGTTTGGCAGGGATTTCGGCTTCGTAGTTGGTCATCATTGAGGTTTTAACGCTGTATCGCCTAACTCGCGCAGCAGTCGTATGGACGAATTTTTTAAGAATTTTTTTCCATGAGATACACATGTCACGAGTAGTGCCCGGTCCTCGTTGAGATCTCAACGCAAAGAATCGTGAACCGACCCAAAGGTATCCAATTAGTTTACGAACAGCCGAACAGAAGGTCGTGCCACGCTGAATGGTTCCGTTGGAAGAGTTTGTCCAGAATTCCAAACCAGACAAGGCAGAAACTAAGTTGATCGAGCGTGTACGCCTGCGGGAAAATCAACCGATGCACAAACCCATCCATGAATTTGCCAACTTGAACGCGAGCTCACACGAAACCACGCTTGCAGACTGTCCGTCGAAAGTCGCTTGCTGCACACAGGTGGCGGCAGCCGCAGATCATGTACTGTCGCAGTGTGCCGCGATGATCGCGTTGACAACGGCTGAGCTGATGGTTGCACCATCCAAGGTGCTCCCCGGCGGCACAATCGGCAAGCACGTTCGGCACATGGTGGACCACTTCAGTGCGGCGGCGGAGGCAGCAACAACGGGCATCTGCATTGATTACGACCATCGTGAGCGTAATGTTCCCATGGAGCGCGAGCCAAAGGCGGCGCTCGAAGCTATTGCTCTCGTGCGCGATCGTCTGGTCGAAGCCGCCAACGCCAAGAGCGACTTTCTCGTGAAGATGCGCGTTATGCTGAGCGCGATGGGTGATGAAGCAGAACTGCTTTCAACCGCAGGACGCGAGATCGCCTTTGCTACGCACCATGGCGTGCACCACCAAGCCATGATGCGCGCGATTGCTACCGAACTGGGTATGAAGATCAACGAGGACTTTGGCAAAGCACCAAGTACGCTTCATTACGAACGATACACACACAAACCATTAACCTGTGGGCTTAACGCAAAGTGTTCTTGACCAGCGATGCTCGTGATGTTGTACGCCTTTGCAGATACGTAAACGGTCCTTAATCCAAAGTATTGAGAATCGTTCCCTGTGTTATTTGATCCTTACAGCAACAATGTCAGTGGTTTAAGGCGCTGTAAGCTTCATTTGAATGGCGACTGAGGCCTATTCTCGAAACAGGATCGTGGGTTTGAACATCCATAGAGTGAAAGTGAGAATTTGAACTTGTTGGTTTGATCCGCAGCCTGGCAACGTGCTGGGTTGCACTGTTCAGATAGTTGCACGCGATGCGTGCGTTGGTACGGTAGCCGAACGATCGGCGACGCTTCATCGATGTGCACTGTTTCGATCATTCCGATGCAGAATGCCCATGGCGTGGGTTTCCGCCTGGTCTTTAGTCGCGACGAGCAACGTGAGCGGCCCGAGGCAATCGCTCCGTCGTGGCGAGCGCTTCGCCCATGCAATCTCAGGGCTGTTTGGCCAACCGACGCCAAGGCCGGTGGCACATGGATCGCCGGCACCGAGCATGGCATGGTTTTGTGCATGCTCAATTGCAATCCTGAGCCTGCTCCTAATCTGCCCCTCAGCGCACTGCTGGCAAGCCGAGGCGAAATCATTCCCGCGCTGCTTGGGTTGGGCGATGTGCACGCCGTCATGGACATGCTGCGCACTATGGAACTCAATCGCTTTGCACCCTTTCGCTTGCTCGCAATCGAGCCCGCGCACGGCGGCGTGACGCCATCACCGATTGCCAACTGGGACTTAATCAATCAGCCTAACGAGCACGCAAGTGGCCATGCAAGTGGCCATGCGAACGGCCATGCAAATCCCCATACGAACGGCCACTCAATCACTCAGGCCAAAGCCCAGATCCAAAGCCACCCGCACGGTTCCAAAGTTTCTTCTTATGTACAAAGTTCAGCTAACAACCGCACCACACTACTGGCTACATGGGATCGTGCCGAGCTGCGCATCGCTGAAATCGGCCAGGGGCCGGTTTGCTTTGCCAGTTCTGGGCTGGGCGATTCGAAGGTTCTCCCCCGCATTCGGCTCTTTCTTGACGACGTCGTTCGCGTGGGCGCGACACCCGTTGCCCAAGACCGTTTCCATCACCACGTTTGGCCTGCAACTCCTGAGATCAGCGTGCTCATGTCACGCGAAGAAGCACGCACGGTTTCGATCACCACAATCGAAGTTGTGCCAGCGTTGCCCACAAGTGCGTCGTCCAACGCTGGGCGTTGTTGGGATCTCCGCATGGCCTATTCTGCGGTTTATAAAGCTGCCAATGTTCATGACGCCAGGCATTCGAACCACGAGCGGTTTCACCCAGTGGCAGTTGAGGCCGTGATCCCCAATCTTGCAAGCGCTTCGTTGCTCGAAAGCACGCGCAACGACTCTGGCGTGATCCGCGCGACCGGACTCGCCTCGCTCGAAGCTGTACAGCCGGAATTTCCAAGGCGCAATAAGCCCGCGGTTAATCGCTGACGACTACTGCCAGCGCGAACGTTTCATCATTCACTGCCGAGCATCGTCGTGCGCAACCATGCGCCGCAACCATGCGCCGCAACCAAACTCTACAGCACGTCCGCGAAGGCACGCTTGCCCTTTGAAAATACCGCGTATCCAGCGCATGCCACCACCAGCGACGCCACAAACGCGATTGCAAATCGTGACCAATCTGGCTGCGTTCCCGCGACCGCTGCTGCTCTGCCTGCCTCGATCACTTGTGCGACCGGGTTCCACTCCAGATAGACACGAAACTCCTTGGGCACTCGTTCCATCGGATAAAATACCGGCGTCAAAAACATCAGTACCGTCACCGACAATTCCACCGCGTGCTGGATGTCGCGCAAGAAGACGCCGATTGCCGACATGAACCAGCTCACGCCCAAAGCCGTCAGCGCAACAGGCACGAGTAACACAGGCACCAAAATCGCTTCCCAATGTGGCAGCGTTCCCGTGATCGCGACAAACCCTACAAGCCACACCGTACAACCAATTGCAAAGTTAAAGAGCGAGACCATTAAGTCCGCGACCGATAGCGATTCCAGCGGAAAGACCACTCGTTTGACATACTGACGGTTGCCAACGATCAGCCCTGGCGACCGCGTGACAACCTCGCGAAAGACGGAGTACACGAGCAAACCCAGGAACACATTCAACGCGAAGTAGCCGATGCCGCTGTCGAGATTCGTCGCTGCAGCCGTTCCAGCCACATTACCCGCCACATTCTCACTTGGCGCAGGCCAGCGCGCCGGAAACACAATCGCAAAGACAAACGTATATACGCCTAGCAACATCAAAGGCGTGACAACCGCCCAGATCAGGCCCAGCGCGTTGGCCTTATAGCGATTCTCAACCTCGCGTCGCGCCAGCGCGTACGCGAGCGCACGCGAACTCCAAATCTGCCTGACCATGCGAACCGGGTTCACATGCGTCCACATCGAAGCTGCGGCGTGCGTATATGTGGTCGCTCGAATTTCGTGGGTAGGTATGTGCGTGGGTAGTTGCGTAGATGCTTGCGTGGGTAGTTGTTGCATATGTTCCAAACTCTGTGACTTGTCGCCAATGTAGACCTTGGAAACACTCGGAACAATCGCGGGCTACGAGTGCTCTTTAGTACGCGGCTGTCTTGGGTACCCCTTCTCTTCGAGAAAGAGTTTTTACTTTATTATCTCTAGCTGCATCGGCCACTCTGCACCTTTGATTCGTACGAATCGTGCCCGCATTTCTCTCATAATCACTTCACGCGGCCAAATCCTGCGTCCGCGCTAACTCATGCGCCCGTGCCATATCAATCCTGCCAAGTGTGGCGTGACGGTCAAATCGAGCCTCACGCAATTCGCGCTGCATATTGCTCAGCATGCGAACAGTCCAAATCAAACCCGCGACAAGCGCGAGAACAACCACGCACAGCACGCCTACGACAACCCACATCGTACTGGCCCGTGTCTCACCACCACCACCACCATCACCAATCCCAGGTATTCCACCTTCGGGCATCGCGTTCATCAACATCGCGAGCTTGGCCGGGTTGACCTTCTTTCCCCCGATGGTCAGCGAGCCAGGAATCGACACGTTGCCCTTGTCGTCGATGACGAGAAACTCTTCTTTGGTGTCGCGCGAAACAAATCGTGTACCGCCGTCGCCGCCACGAACGTTGAGCCAGTTGCGTTGGTCTTTATCATCGCGAACGCGTGGCCCGCCAAAGAACTCACCCGAAGACCCTTCGTTGATCAGAAAGCCGCTACCTTCGCGAACCGAGCGGATCTTGATTGCGCCTTGCGTGAAATCGGTGATCGAGAAATCAAGACCGATCCGCGCCAGCTCAAACGCAGCTTTGATAAATGTTGACTCGCTGCTGAAGCAATTGTTCGCGATGATGCCGTAGTACCACGTGCCCGCGCGTTTGTCGGCGTGCAGTTCAAAGGCATCGGTATCCACCGATCGAATCTCAACCGCAGCCGTGCTCTGCTGACCGAAACCAACCAATTGTAAGCCGATTTTGCTTAGTTTTTGGCCGACGGTTGCGGACATTTCGCCATGCTTCTTACCGAAGTTGAGCACGTCGATCTCAAGCCCAACCAGCGCCGCGTCAAAGTCTTCGTCTTTAAAGTCTGGCGCGCCCTCGGGAAGATATTCGCCCCAGCGAAATGGCCATGAACGAGCCGAAATGAACCCGCCCCAGCTCTTCGCGCCAGGCGTGAGCGCTGCTGAATCGGCCCAGAAAGAAACCGCATTCACGTTGTTTGTGAAATTCCACGTCTCAATCAGCAGGTTCTGATAGTGATTGTGAAAGTTGGCATAGTCCTGCGCCCTGTCAAACTTTGTCGACTGGGGCGGCACAACAGCCCCTTCCCACGTTTCAATCGGTGTGCGTGGCGTCACTACATCTGTCAGCACGATGTTCTTCCCCAGACCCGTCGTCAAACCGCTGTACTGTGGCCACATGCCTACTTGCCTTGGGTGATGCCCGCGAATGATGTTCACCGCGTTGTTCGATCGCAGATCAACCACGCGCACGCTCTCGCTCAACTTCACAGGCAACGGCGTCAAAGGCACGCGATCATCGATGATGATCATCCCTTTGCCTTTCGCGTTAAAGTCTTTGAGCACGGCTTCGAGCGTGCCGAAGTTTTCCGTCGTGATCACCGCGACGTCATCAAGCCCAAACCCACGCGCGAGCACTGCCGCTTGCTGCGCGCGATTCGCTTCGCCCGCTTTGGTTTCAGGAATTGTCGCGCCGGTCTGTGCCGAAGCAGGTGCAGTTTCTTCAGCATTCGCCGGTGCAGGTGACGCTTGGGTCGCTACCGGTTCGGCACGCGCCGCCGTTGCCGAATAACAAGCCGTAGCAATTGCCAACGTTGCCCCGCAAATTGAAACAATCCTCGCCGCATTCGTGCGCTGCCCAAATACACAAACGCGTTGAACCAATCTTGTTGTACGTGTGCGCATACGTCTCCTCGATAAACTTTGAAGCGTGCCAACAACCAATCAGGATACGCGACACGCCCGCCATCCCGCGCGTTGACCACGATCCAAGCACTCTAAAGTATTTTGTGCAAAACCAAACCACTCACACAATCACTCGCCGACTCCTCACCCAACCACTCCCCAACCAATACTCGATCGCACCTCCCTCAGGACGCCAGTGCTCACAAACCTCGCGGCGCCCGGCTAGCATCCGTTAGGATTCGACCGCCTAACCGCTTACCAACCATCGCACCGAATCGGCACCGGAGGCTTTCGTCCATGACCGCGACTCTTACTTCTCTCAACTTTGAACATCTCATTGTGACCGATCCAAAGATCCTCGCGGACATTCGCAACGTCTACGCGACGACGCACTACGGACCAGAAGACGCCGAATTCCTCAAAACCCCAGGCGGCCAGCACGACCTGGATTTCAACACCTTCATCCGCTACAACCAGTCCGTCCGCAACGGCCTGCCTTGGGTTCAGCGTGTCTTCGACATGACCGGCAAAACTCTCATCGAAATCGGCTGCGGCACCGGCTCATCTACCGCCGCCTTTGCCTACCTCGCTAAGCACATCTACTCCTGCGATCCCAAGGAAAACACGCTTCCCACTGCTCGCGCACGCTTGGAAGCCCTCAACCTCACCAACATCGATATCACGAGCCACGCGGCTCCTGAGTTCTTTCATTACTGCCGCCAGAATTACTGCGATCAGGCCGACGCCGTCCTCTTCTTCGCCGTCCTCGAACACCAGACTCTTGATGAACGCATCGAGTCTCTGCGTCAAGCCTGGCAAATCCTTAAGCCCGGCGGCGTCATCATCGTCATCGAAACGCCCAGCCGTCTGACGTACATGGATCACCACACCACGCGCTTGCCTTTCTACAGCATGCTGCCGATGGACGTGGCACTTCGTTATGTCGAGCACTCTTCGCGTGGCGACTTTGTCGGCTCAATGCTCAAAGCTCGCTCCGAACCTTTGGCCGTGCAAGAAGAACTCATGATCCGTTGGGGCCGAGGTATCTCCTACCACGAATTTGATCTTGCGTTCCCCGATGGCGGATACACCATCATCGCCGACGGCTACGAGCGCGAGATGACCGACCTCTTCCCCGTCACTTTCGATGAACGCCTTCTCCAAGGCTTCGTCGCTCACAACGGCTTCAACATTCCGCCCGCCTTCCTTCGGCACACACTCTGCCTTATTCTCCGAAAGGGCGATGGTGCCGTTCCCGCGCCTGAGCGAACCTACACGCCGCACGTTGCTACAAAGTTGGAACTCGAACGCCTGCGCGATCGACTCGATCTCATGTCCATTGCCGAGATCCGTGGCGAACTGAACCGACTGATGGATCGCGGTGTCGCCTTTGGACACCAATCGGGGATGTGATGGCAATCACGAGTGCACCGGCGAGTGTGAATCTTTCTATACCCGCCGACGCGGGCCTGTCAAGGGCTGTTCGTGCGCACGAATCGAGTCACTCTGAAGCGTTGCCCGCGATCGAAGTAAAGAATCTGGGCAAGTGCTTCCACGTGTACGACGCACCGGCAGACAGATTAAAGCAGGCGCTTTTTCGCAGGTGGAAAACCTTTGGCCGTGATTTCTGGGCAGTACGCGATGTTTCGTTCACGATTCCCAAGGGCCAAACCGTTGGCATTATTGGGCGCAACGGCTCGGGCAAGTCCACCACACTGCAAGTCCTCGCCGGGATCCTCACACCCACTACAGGTACCGCCACGATTCGTGGCGTGGTTTCTGCGTTGCTTGAATTGGGGGCTGGGTTTAATGCCGAGTTCACTGGTCGTGAGAACGTGTACATGTCGGGCGCGATCATGGGCCTTTCCCGAGAACGCATCGACGCCTTGTTCCCAACAATTGCCGCGTTTGCCGACATCGGCGACTTTATCGACCAACCCGTAAAGACGTATTCCAGTGGCATGTTCGTCCGCCTGGCTTTCTCGGTCGCGGCACAAGTTCGCCCAGATGTGCTCATCGTGGACGAAGCCCTCGCCGTCGGCGACATCTTCTTTCAGCAGCGGTGTATGCAGTTTATCAAGGAAGAACTCGCGCAAACTACCAAGCTCTTGGTAACGCACGACATAGGCGCGATCGCGAGCTTGTGCGACCGGGTTCTAGTCATGCACAAGGGCCATTTGATATTCGATGGCTCGCCTTTGAGTGCAATTGAGTGTTATACAAAGCTGGTGCACGCAGAAGAATTTGGCAAGAAGTTTACCAGCTCATCACAGGCATCAACCACGAGCGTGCGCACAAACCAGGAGGGTGCAAGCACCAGCGTTGAAACTCAACTCGCGGATCTTGATGCGGTTCCGCAATCGACGCTTGATTCCTTGCCTTGGCTCAACATTCCCGAAACCTCGCGAGGTGGCGTGCAAGATGTTACTATTGAACAAGTTGCGGTGACCAACGCCGCCGGACACGCAGTGACAACGCTCGCTCCTGGCGAACGATTCAGTGTCCATGTGTTGGTCCGGGCCACGATGCCTAAAGAAAACCTGATCTTTGGGTGCATGATCGTCGACCGAATTGGCGAGAACCTGTGTGGCGACAGCAGCCTGAGCCCACCTGGACATTTGGCACGAGCGAGTTCTGCTGGTCGATACATCGCAAGGCTGGAGTATCACTGGCCAGCGGTTTTCCCGGGGAATTACACCATGACCGTGGGAGTAGGCGAAGGCACGCAGCCCCTTGCACATGTGGTGCAATGTTGGGCTCATAACGTTGTGGCGGTCGCGGGAATATCACCCAATCAGGCAATTCACGGGCGATTTTTGAATCCTCTCTGCGGCTTTGATTTCAAGGCTTTGCACTAACAGCATGGCTGACTTTGTGGGTTTGGTATTGGATGACTTGAATTAGGTATCAGCAATTGGTTTCTGGGGCGAGGTTTGTGGAAGAATTGTCGGTGTTCATCGCGCGTAGTTATTTGCCGAATTGGATGGCTCTAAAGACCAGTGGAAACGTCGGCGGTAGAGGCCGAAGCCTACCCTGATATATACACATATAATCCTCTTTGCGATGTGTTTAGCGCGAGTGGCACGAAGCGGCGCGGATCCTCGCCGAGCCTTGGAAAATCGTTGTTGGCGCGAGACCGATGAGGATTGCCGAGGCTTCGCGGATGTTCGCATCATTTAGCGTGTTGCAGCCATGTCGCTCAGCAGCCATAACTTGTTGCAATCCGGCATTTTCGGGCGATGGATGGCATAATTGCAAAGGGTGTGCAAAGCCACGAACGAACGATTGCCGGGCGAGGGGTTGCTCGTCACATTGAGGAAGCCGATGCTCACGGGCCTATCCAGACCAGCGCAGCAATACTCTGAACAGGAAATCCGCGCTCGAACCGCGGCGTTCCACGAGGTGTATTATTACGCACGTTTATGGGAACGAACGCACTGGTTTGGCGTGCCGACGTGGAAGTGCCCGCTGGATTTGTGGGTCGTCCAAGAGATCATCGCCGAGACCGCGCCCGACGTTTTAATTGAGTGCGGGACGGCGTTGGCTGGTTCTGCGATGTTCTTCGCGTCGCTCTTTGATCTTGCCAATAACCAGAGCAAGAACAGACGAGAAAATGGGCGCATCAAAGAGAATGATAACGGGCAATTCACAGGGCGCGTTATCTCGATTGACGTGAAGGATCCGATTGGGTTGCCATCTCATCCCCGCGTGTCGTATGTGCAAGGCTCGTCCATTGATCCGAAGATTTTGGAGCAAATTCGGAGCATGATTGGCGCGAACGAACGCGTCATGCTCGTGCTTGATTCGCTGCACTGCAAAGAGCACGTGCTCGCGGAACTACGTCTTTGGGGCGGGATTGTTTCGCCTAGCTGCTACTGCATCGTAGAAGACACGAATATCAATGGGCACCCGGTGTACACCGACTATGAGCCCGACGCAGGCGAGAGCGCGTATGAGGCGGCGGAGGCTTATCTCGCCGAGTCGGATCGATTCGTGATTGATCGCAATCGCGAGAAGCTTTTGCTGACGTTTAATCCGGGTGGTTTTTTGCGATGTATTGCCAGCGAGGCACAGATCGTTGGTTCGCGCACTAACTTTGGCACAGGCAACACAGACCTAGATTTGGGCTCGCGACCGTTGCCTGGAGAAGCTGTCGCGGGTCTCGCGAACGTGATTCTTCAAAGTGAATTGGATACTAACGCACTGCTGGGACGACTTCAAGAAGAGATGGACTCGGCCAAACGCCTGGCAATCCAGCGGTATGAAACGATCCAGTCGCTGTCGATCGCTCTGGCACAAGCAGTTGAGCGGGCGAGCACGAATCAGACGCATCGCGAAACTGCAGAGAGTGCCACATTGGAATGGATGGAGCGATCGCGGGCTCTCGAAGAAAGTTCAAAGATAGTGCGTAACGAACGCGATGAAGCCATCGAGCGTGCATCGTTGCTTGAACGCCAAGTGGCTTCTGCGGAGCAGCGGATGGCTACACAAGCGCACGAGCATCGTGAAGCGCTCGAGAGCGAGCGCGGGCGAGTGGCGGAACTTGGTACGGAGCGAGCGCGGCTCGTTTATATGCTGGACGATCGGGCGGCGCGGCTCAAAGCAGCGTTTGCTGATCTGGACGAAGCGCGGGCGGAGCGGGAAACTTTGGCCACGAGATTGCGCGATTCCAACGCGCTCTTGGCGATGGCGCGCGGGAGTATTCAACGCTTGAAAGAAGAACTTATGGAACGTGACCGAACTATCGCTGAGCTTGGGCGAAAGCTTCAGGAGATCGAGGTAGACGTCGAAACGCTTTTGGTTCGCGTCGAGCATCTTGAGTCGATCGAAGAATCGCGGCTTGCACCAATTGGCGACCGCGGCCGGAACGGTCTACCGGCCAACAAACTGGCCAACAAACTGGACGGTTCGCGGTCGCAGGAACCAAAGCGATCGAGCGCTACGCCTATTGCGCGATTGTGGTCGCGGTTGTCAAGCGCGACTTCCGCAAGCAACGACTCACCCGCGACGCAAGGCTCTATGCCTGGGGAGCAGTGAGTATTTGTCAACGTAATGATATCGATGTTTGAATCGCGATTTCATCAAAGGTAAATCGACGGAACTGAACATCGTCCCAGACACACAAGAGATAGACCAAATACAGAACAGACATGACCCACACGCCTCATCATCAAATGACTCGCACGAGCACGCCAGCCAACATCGCATGGCTGGTGCCTTCGCTGATCGAGGGATCGGGCGGGCACCGCACGATCCTACAGAATATCGAAGCGCTCATGGACCGTGGGCACAACTGCACGCTGTACGTCGAGCACAATGGCCCAACCACGGGGGATGAGGCGGAAGGCGCACTTGCGACGATTCGCCGGCAGCTCAAGGGATACTTCGGCTTTGACGATGCGCCGATCAAGCTTGGGTTCGCGGTTGAGCAGCCTTGCGACATGGTGGTCGCGACGGCGTGGTATACCGCGCATGCGGCGGCGCAGACGAGCGTCGCTCACAAGGTTTATTTTGTGCAGGACTACGAGGCGTGGTTCATGCCCATGGGCGATGGATATATCTATGCAGAAAATTCGTATCGTCTGGGACTGACGCCGATCACAATTGGACGCTGGCTGACGACGCGGCTGGCGTCGCAGTTTGACTGTCGTGGAGCGTACTTTGATTTCTGTGCGGCGGCGGATGTGTATTCACGTTTGCCTGAGATCAAGCGTGAGAAAGCCGTGTGCGTGATCGTGCAGCCGGAGAAGCCGCGGCGGTGTCCGCGCACTGCAATTGAAGCGCTGGGCATCGTCAAGCACTTCATGCCAGAGGTCACAATCCATATGTATGGCTCGCGCGATCGTCCCGGCGTGTGGTACGACCACGAGTGGCATGGTCTGATGAATGTGCAGCAGTGTAACGAGTTATACAACCGTTCGCGGGTAGGGCTGTGCATTTCGGCGAGCAACCCGTCACGGATTCCATTTGAAATGATGGCGGCGGGGTTGCCCGTGGTCGATGTGCACCGCGAGAATAACGTGTTTGATATTCCTGAGTCTGCGGCTCTTCTAGCCGACGCAAGGCCGGAAGATCTTGCGCAGGCGATCATGGACTTGTTGCGCGATCCGGCGCGATGCGAGGCGATGTCCGCTGCAGGGCTTGCATTTATGCGGAATCGACCGCTCGAGCGCGGGTTTGAGCAGTTTGTTCACGCGGTTGAGTCGGTGCTTGCCGGTCGCGAGCGCGACTTTGCCAATGTTCATGCGAATCTGGCCCCGATGTATGGTCGGCCCGCAATCATCGCCGACGTGCATGCGCCTAAGGCTCCTAAACCCAGCGAAGCGGAGATTCGAGCTGCGGAACGCAGGCATCAGGAGATGGAGCAGCGTATATCGGCGCAGCGCGAGCTTGATTCCATTCTTGATTCCAAGGCGTGGAAGAAGCTGGTTTCGCTGAAGGAGACGGGGTTGTATCGCGTGGTGGCGAACGCGCGATTTGGTGATGGGTGGGATCGGATCGATCCGAATGAAGATCCGCGGGTTCGTTTGGCGCGGGTCAAGAACAGCCGCACATACAAGTTTATTGTCAAATCGAAGACAACGAACTTGTACCGGTGGTACGTGAAGAAGCCTACTTCAGCGAGCAGCAACGGTCATCATCCGCGCTAATTACATTCAAGACCAAGCCCGAGAGCTGAAACAAGGGCGAGAGACAAATGCGGGTTTGAACGAGAACATTGCATTATGAAAAGGTTGGAATGACTTCACCGCTTGGCACACTAGATCAGGACAACGCCGTCGAGGCCGACTCGGCGAAGTCGGTGGCGTCGCGCGAGGTGCTCGGCACTGGAACTAGTACAGGTAGTGGCACTAGTTCTGGCATTAGCACCAATCTGGCTGAAGCCGAGCCGACAGACGTGCAAGTGGATCGACCCGAGGCTATCACGATGATTGAAGGTGTTGGCGAACGAAATGGCTTAAAGAATACCCTGCAACGCGTGCCACACTTGGCGCCCGATGCGTCGAGTGCGCATGTGCCACAGAGCCCTTGGGCATTGCGTGGCACGCTCGTGAGCTTTGATGTGTGGGACACGCTGGTGCGGCGGAAGTGCCATCCCGATGAGGTCAAGCTTGCGACGGCTGCGACGCTACTCGTGCGAGAGCCCGGGATCATCAAGGCGTTTGCGTCAACCTATGCATTGTTGATGCTTCGCCAGCAGGTAGAGGCGGCGATTGGCGGGCGCAGACGCGTGCTTGGATTAGATGATGAGTATCGCGCGGAAGAAGTGTTTCCGGAGTGGATTGCTGCCGCCCGAGGTC
The DNA here is from genome assembly GCA_038240875.1 of Phycisphaerales bacterium. Lineage (GTDB taxonomy): Bacteria > Planctomycetota > Phycisphaerae > Phycisphaerales > UBA1924 > JBBRGG01. The sequence goes on from JBBRGG010000047.1 coordinate 16,203, forward strand.
TTTCGGTGCCCGACGATGCGGCCCGGGCATTGGCAGATGCTTTGGTAGAGTTGGAAGTCGAGCATGAGATGCGGGTAACGCACGCCGACCCGTTGGGCGTGGCGCTCGTGCGTGATGCGGCACGAGAAGCACAGAGCGAAGTGATACGCGAAAAACAGGACGAGGCTGGTGCGAGTCAACTCAATGGCCAAGCTAATGGCCAACGCAGTGGCCAAGCTAATGGCCAAGGCAAAAGTGCAAAGGACGTTCCCGCCAGGGCGGCCCGCATGCCCATCGCGGTTTCGGATTTTTATCTCGGCCAGCGTCACCTCACGCGGATTTTGAAGAACGTCTGCCCGGACCTTCCTCTTGAGCATGTTGTCGCGTCGTGCGATGTTGGGCTCAACAAGCGTTCGGGACGTCTCTTTCAGCATGTTCAGCAGCGATTCCATGTTGCACCGATCCAGCACGTACACATCGGCGATAGCGTCCACGCAGATGTTGAAGCGTCGCGAAAGATCGGGTGCAAGCCGGTCCACTTTGCGAATCCATCGCTTGATCGGGTTCGTGCCGAGCATCAAGTACGATTTGCGCATCGTGCCAATGGAATTGGGCACGATTGGACGGCGTTGGTTCGCGCGTGCGACGGGCTTAGCCCGAGCATCGCGCTAGGTTCGCTGAACTCAACGCGATCTACAAGCGGGGCACGATCCGAGAACGTAGCGCAATCGAAGCATGCACCAGGTCTTGCCCGCGCGGGATATCACGCGGCTCCGTTCTTGGTTTCGTATGTGCTGCGGATCCTTG
>JBBRGG010000048.1:0-16864 GCA_038240875.1 Phycisphaerales bacterium
CGTCGCCGGTGATGCCGCCATCTTGGTTGAAGTCGGCGATGCAGATGGTGAGCGTGGCTGGGTTGCTGGCGATGCCTTGTGGGGCGCAGGCGTTGGTTACGATGCAGCGATATTGGATAGCGTGTGCGGAACAAAGCATCAGACCGTTTGCCGTGTCGGCCGCAATGATGAGTGAGCGGGTGGTGCTGCCGAAGACGAGTCCGGTGCCGCCGCAGCCGTCCCAGGTTGTTCGGCCATTGAAGAGGTTGACGAAGGTGCCGGGCGTGGTCTCGCGTTGCCAGCGGTAGGTGATGGGACCAATTCCTGTTGCGGTGACGCTGAAACTCGCCGCTCCAGCAGAGCTGATGGAGACCGGCGCGGGCTGTTGCGAGACAGTTGGTCCCCCCATCAACGTGTTCAGGAGTATCGAGACGTTGTTACTGACGTAGTTCGCCGTGACCAAATCAGGCCTGCCATCGGCATTGAAATCGCCGACCGCGACGGAGGTCGGGTTGCCACCAGCGTCAAAATTCGCTGGGGATTGGAACGTTCCATTAGCGTTGCCTAACAGGATAGAGACGTTATTGCTGTTGTTGTTCGCCACGGCTAGGTCGGGCTGGCCGTCGGCGTTGAAGTCGCCCACCGCGACGGAGCGCGGTTGTGTGCCCGCGGCGTAGTTGAACGCTCCTTGGAATGTGCCGTTGACGTTGCCCACCAAGATAGAGACGTTGTTGCTAAAGACGTTCGCCACGGCTAGGTCGAGCCTGCCGTCGCCGCTGAAGTCGCCCACCGCGACGGAGGATGGCCAGTACCCTACGGCGTAGTTGACCGCTGCCTGGAATGTGCCGTTAGCGTTGCCTAGCAGGATTGAGACGTTGTGGCTGTTGAGGTTTGCCGTGACGAGGTCGGGCGTACCGTCAGTGTTGAAGTCGCCCACTGCGATGGAGAGCGGGAAGTTGCCCGCGACGTAGTTGACTGCTGGCTGGAACGTACCGTTTGCATTGCTCAGGAGGACAGAGACGGTGTTACTTAACTCGTTAGCCACGGCTAGGTCGGGCCGGCCGTCAGCGTTAAAGTCACCCACTCCGACAGAGCGCGGCTGTGTGCCCACGGCGTAGTTGACCGCTGGCTGAAATGTACCATTGGCGTTACCCGGCAAGATAGATACATTATCACTATCGTAGTTCGCTACTGCGAGGTCGGGCTGTCCGTCGGCGTTGAAGTCGCCCACCGCGACCGACCATGGGGTGGTGCCAACGACGTAGTTCGATGCAGCCTGGAATGTGCCGCCCGTGTTGCCTAGAAGGATGGTGACGTTATTGCCGAAGTTGTTCGCCACGGCCAGGTCAGGCCTGCCGTCGGCGTTGAAATCGCCTATCGCGACGGAGTTCGGGTTAAAGCCCGCTACGATATTGGATGCCGGGGCGAAGGTAAACGTGCACTGCGCCCGGGCAATAGGTCCTGCGACAATCAAGGCCGCGAGCGAAAGCCCAGCGGCGATAGCAAAGCGAATGGCGGAAGTGCAACGAATGGTTGAAATACGTGCAAAAGTGCGCATGGCTTGTTGCTTGAATAATGCTGCAACATGAAGCGGGCGCGAGAAAGGCTTCGTAGGGTCGGCGTGCTGATTGAAGCATCATACCTAGCTGATTCGTGTTACGTATATACAATGCGTGCAATATTTTTTGATTTAAAATCGTGATTGCTCAATTCAAACTACCAATGAAAAAACCCTCGACGGGTCGAGGGTTGGTGAGACGAATATAGTTGAATCGCCGAGCAAAAATCGCCGAGCAAGGATCGCCCGAGCACATAATGCCTCAGCGACAAAGCCTCTGCAATAAACCTAGTTCGATTATCGCTTCGAGAACTGGAAGCGACGACGAGCGCCAGCCTGGCCGTACTTCTTACGTTCGACTTCGCGCGGGTCACGCGTGAGCATGCCAGCGGCACGAAGAGCGTCGTAAAAGGATGGATCGTAATCGATCAACGCGCGAGCGACGGCGAGCTTGAGCGCCGCGGCCTGGCCCATGTAGCCGCCGCCATGCATCTTGACGATGATCTGGAAGCGGTCAAGCGTGTCGGTAGTCTTAAGGGCGATAAGTGCTTCGGCGCGATCGCGATCTTCAGAGAAGTACTGTTCGACAGTCTTGGTACCACCGGTCTTGGTGGTGATGGTCATGCCGGGGGTGCCGGGCTTCATGCGGATACGAGCAACCGCAGACTTACGGCGGCCGGTGCCCCACCACCAGCCGTAGCGGTCGGCGGGCTTGGCCACGCGAACAGGGCGAGCCTGTTGCACGGGTACATCGGTGGGAGCGGTCAACGAAACGCCTGGGATCATTGGCAAACCTGGGATCATGCTCATCGTCTAGCCTCGTGTTCGCAGGGGCTTATGTGTCGAGCCTAGCCTGCGCGTGTGTGTTTGAATGCTTGGAACTGGAAGGATGTCAACGACTTAGGAACCGTTGTATCAGGAAAACCTTGTATCAGGGAACAGTTATATCACGATACAGTCATGACTTCGGGCTTCATCGCCGCGTGAGGGTGATCTGCACCAGGGTAGACGTACATGTTCTTGAGCATGACGCGAGCAAGGCGGTTTTTGGGCAACATGCGGCGGACGGCGTCCTTAATGAGCAGATCCGGCTTGTCTTCGCGAACCTGGCCATAAGTCTCGGCCTTCAGGCCGCCAGGATACTGGGAGTAGCGCAACTTCAGACGCTGCTCAGCTTTACGACCGGTGAGGCCAACCTTGCTGGCGTTGAGAACGATGACCCAATCGCCACTTTCGACGTGGGCGGTGTACTCGGGACGGTGCTTGCCCATGAGGACTTCGGCGACTTCCGCCGCGAGGCGACCTAGGGAAATGCCTGAAGCGTCGATCACCTTCCAGTGGCGACCCTTGGCGCGGCCGGGCATAAACGCAAAGGTCGTGCGGCCAAGCTCTTGTGGATTTTTAATCCCAGGCTTCTTGCCTGGACGTGGCCCGCTGTACTGGCCTAGGCGTGCGGCGGTTACACCTGGCGTGCTGGCCAGATTCTTACTCGTATCAAAGGTCGTCATATGCTGAAACCCTCCGAATGTGCTCGGTTCATGCCACATGACATGAACCAAAGCGTGCTTTCTTGATCCAAATCACCTAATTAGTTTGGGAATGGTGGCCAACCCCAAACAGCCAATCCTACAAGACAAATCAACTCGATACGCTCTTCCTCGTCAACGGGTGAAACCTATCCAGACGCTCAGCAGCACGAGTAGGTGCGATTGGGATAAATCCAAAGGCGACCAAAGTGGTGCGTGAATGTCCGGAACAGGCGTCCGGGCAAGGCTCGCCGCCTACTGGGCGGGGCAGGCCGAGGGCACACGTCCAAGTGTGAGACTCGGCAGGATTTCGAACGTTTCCCGTGACAAAATGGCTCGAAAGCTGATGTGTCACGAAGTGCAGAGCCGGGCGTCCTCGCTTTAGACTCTGAACAGAGAGAAGCGATAGTAGCCAAGAGTTGGCAATGGATCAAGGCATACGCCGCACAGAAGATACGAGGGGCCAAGAAGGTAAAGCCACGTTATGCCTCTTATAGAACGAAGAAGTCGAAGAAGCAAGCACACGCAGGACTCCTGTGCCACGAGATGAGAGAAGTCATTCTGTGAGTGGCTCTTGCTCCCGGCGGTGCGTTTGCCTGCCGATAATGGTGCATGGACGATCACGGCTCGGCGCCTTCGGACGACGTACAACTTTCGCGCGTCACCACGACCACCTCTCAACCGCACACTCACCCTGATCCACTGGGTCAGATGATCGGGCCTTATTCTCAGCAGGGGTTTGAGCAAGAGCAAGCCGCGCGGCATGACAAACTGCGGCATCGCGTCATTGATCCGGGCAGCAAAACACTGGCGATCGTCGCGTGGATTGTGTTCATCGCTGCCTTTATTGGGGTTGCGCTTTCGCAACAACTGGCTCACTTTGGCGAAGCGGCGCCGGCACCAAGCAGCGCACCTACTGCTTCACCAAGCGGCGCACCGACGGCGACGAACGCTTCACCTGATGGATCCAAGATGGCTGCCGACGCTGCGGCTTTGAGCCCAACTGAAGTTGCCGTGCCTGCGCCAGAACCGGGCACTGCGTTGACGGATCAAATAGGTTCAACGCCCGCAGTTGAACCCGTGGGCGTCGTGATACGACGAAGCGTGTCGCCACCTGGCATGGAAGATCCGTTCAACATGTCGGCGAAGATGTTCTCCAAGATCCTGCACAGCGGGATTGCGATGAAAGACTCGGATCGCAGGGAGTTGCTCGGGCAGATCACCGGAGCAGCCAAAACGCCCGAGGATACGTTTCGAGCGGCGGTGATTGAAGCTGAAGTCTTTGACATGCAAGATGGCGCGATCAAGCTACTCGAAACACTTCGTTCGAAAGATGCTAAGAAGGTCAGCGAACTTGGCCTTGATCGTGATATTACGTTGGCTCGCGCGATCTGGGAAGGCGGCCCAGACGCTATTACGAGTGATGACGCGGACTACTTGACCAAGCGGCACGATTGGTATGCCAAGTTACTTCTCACGCATGGCCAACCATTTACGACCGAGCCGCGCAAATCGATAGTTGCCAATGGCGGATGGCTGATCGTGGTGATGCTTGGCTTGTTTGGCGTGTTGTTGATTGCGTTGGTTGGGGGTATCGCCGCGGCGATTACATTGGGAATTATGGCATCCTCTGGGAAGATTAAGGCGCGGTTTGTGCCACCGACGCCTGGTGGCAGCGTGTACATTGAAACGGCTGCGGTCTTTGTGTGCGGGTTTTTGCTCTTTAAGCTTATTGGTGTGCCACTGCTCGCACAGATTTTCAAGGGCGATTCGCTCGAGGGAGCAGTATTGGCGGGGCAGTGGATGTTGGTGCTGACGATTTTCTGGCCTGTGGTGCGAGGGGTTCGATGGAGCGAGGCGAGACGCGCGATGGGGCTGGCAGTTGCGCCGCCAAGGATTGATCGAAGCGTTCAAGGTCGAACTGGTGTGGTCGCATCGAGCCAAAGGCGATCAAGCGTGTTGCGCGAGATTGTCGCGGGGGTGTTTGGATACTTTGCCGGGCTGCCTTTGCTTGCATTGGCGATGGGGATCACGATATTGGTGATGTTTATCATGGGCATGTTTGGCGCGAAGGAAGGCGCAGAACCATCCATGCCAAGCAATCCAATTGTGGAGATGATTACCACCGCGCCACTCTGGCAACTCGTTTTGCTCTTTACGCTCGCGACGATTTGGGCGCCTCTGGTCGAAGAGACGATCTTTCGTGGCTGTCTGTTTCGACAGTTGCGCGGTCGCTTTGGGATCGTGCTCTCGGCGCTCGCGAGCGCGCTGTGCTTTGCGTTCATGCATGGGTACGCGATATTTCTCTTGATGCCGGTCTTTACCATCGGCGTGATCTTCGCACTGATGCGCGAATGGCGAGGGAGCATCATCTCGTGCATTACAGCGCACGCGCTACACAATGCGACAGTGCTTGGGCTGGTTGGCTCGCTGTTGGTGATTTTGCGAAGTTGAGTGATTTGCGTGAGTGACAGGTCGAGGGTTAAGAATGACTTCTTCGTATATGAATCCGACTTGAAATATAAGTGCGACCGGGTTGAGAATGTAATATAAAACCTTCTCTCGAAAAAAAGGGGCTACTAAGACAATTCGGATTTCAGCAGGGATTCGAATGAGTTGAGTTACGATTAGCTTCGCTCGTATTTTTACATGATTCGGCCACTCGCATCGAGCTTGATGACGCTTTGTGCGATGAGTTGGCGGATGCCTTCATAGACGACGGCACAGACTGCGGTTGCAAGGTTGAGTGATCGTTCGTTGTGAGCCATGGGAAGGACGATCGCGGTGTCGGCGTGTTGTGCGACGAGGTCGCGAGGTAAGCCCGCAGATTCTTTGCCAAAGACCAGAGCGTCGCCAGGTTGAAAGTCGGCGTCGAAGACACTTCGGGTGGCGTGGGTCGTGAGCATCCACATGCGCCTCGCGCGCGAGTTGGCGCGGGCTGCTGCGGGTACTGGTTCTTGTATGGTGGTTTGCGTTGGTACTTGCTGAAAGTGGGCGAAGAAGGCGTCAAAGCTTTGGTGTTCGTTAACGCCTAGGCGTGGCCAGTAATCAAGGCCGGCGCGACGGCAGGCTTTTTCGGAAGTGTCGAAGCCCAGCGGGTAGATAAGGTGAAGCGCGCAGCGAGTGGCTACGCAGGTCCTGCCAATGTTGCCGGTGTTGTTGGGGATCTCCGGCTCGTGAAGCACGACATGAAACAGCGGCGCGAGACGAGGAGCGATGTCGGGCGTTGTGTGTTGCGAGAGTAAAGGCAAAGGCCCTTCACCAGCTACCTCCTCGTGCGAAGGGGAAGGAGTTGATGAAGGGCCTTGCTGCATGGTGATACGAAATGCTGTGAAGATTTATGAAATGCTGTAGATCGATTTTAGGAGACAAAAGAGTTTTTTCGAGCGTGAAAGTTTCGATGAAGAGAAGGAATTACCCACCAGTTGGCGCGGAGCCCGCTGGAGCAGGGATACTGGGAGGAATAATACCGGCGGGAGTGGTAAAGATCGGGGCGGCGGGGTTGTTCTGCCTTGACTTGATCCACGCTTCTTCGGCTTCACGGCGGATGCGGACGCCTGGGTCGTTCTCGATGATTCGACGCAGGCTGGCTTCACGAGCCGGGGCGCGCGGGTGAGACCACCAACGAACCAAGTTGTCGGAACTGGCAAAGGCGAGGAACGGGAGCGGGATCTCGGTCTCTGTGGTAATCGCGGTGATCAAGGTGCGGTTGGGGTCACAGACTAAGTAATGGTCGAAGTTGCGGCTTTTGCCGTATTTTTCCATTTGTTCACGAAGATACTCGGGAGTCTTTTCCTTGTCGGGAACCTGGTAGCCGTTGATATTATCGAAGTTGGTGATGACGCCGACGACAACAACATCACGCCCGAGTTGGCGAGCCATGATGTCGATCTCGTGCATCTGGTTGGAGAAGCTGCCAAGCATCCAAGGATGAAAGAAGTAGAAGAAGACAACGCGGCCGTTGAACTCAGGGCGCTTGGGATGCCAGTCGGTGTCGGGGATTGAGATCGGCTTGGGCTCGGGCTCTTTGTTGATGTCGAGGTTTTCGTCACGAGGCAGTGGCGGCCACTTGGCTATATCGTACTGGGCTCTATCTGGGCGGATCCAGGGCAATTCTGGGATCGCAATGAACTGGGTTTGGCGAGCGAGTGCGGCAGATCTGCGTGCTTCTTCGTCGCGCATAGCGGCGTCGGTTATAAGGCGGCCTTTGGTGCCTTCAGCTGTTTTAGATTCTTCGGCGAGAAGAGCCGTCACGCCCACTTCGACTGACTCGGTCTCGATATCGGCGTAGCGAAGTTGGCCAGCACGATCAATGAGATAGAAATCAGGATCTGCGTCGGACATCAACGCCTTGCGGAACTCGCCTTTGCTGTCGTGTGCGAGAAGGAAGGTTGAGTCTTTGGGTGCTGCGAGCTTGTCGGCTTTGTCCCAGTCTTCGGCGTCGTGCACGCCGATGACGACCAAGCCTTGCGAACTCTTTGATTCGGCGAGGCGGCGAGAAAAATCAAGGGCGCGTTTAGAGACTGTGTGCCAATCTTTCCACGTGACGATGAGCACGACCTTGCCCGCGAGATCGGTGGCGGTTGGTGCCGAACCGTTGGTCCAGCTTGAGAGCTTGGACCAGGCATCGGCTGGGAAGGAGGTAAGCTCTAACTTGTTGAGGTCGGTGCGTCGCTTGCCGCTTCCTTCGCGGATGATGTTAGTGCCTTCTTGGTCAACCTTGGGTTGTCTGTTGGTGGTTGCGGTCTGGGCAAAGAGGGTGCCCACGAGAGCAAAGCCACAGGCAGCGCCAGCGATCAAAGCAAGAGAATTCAGACGCATGTTCGTTCTCCACAATCAAGCGGCCACTCGAGAGTTGGGCCGAAGCTATCGGGTGATATCTGCACAGAAAATACCCGATCCGAATGCACATGATACGACGCACGACATGCCAGATTGTTCATTTGAATTTGTCTTTGCTACGGATTCGATGTAGCTGCCTAACCAGGTTTGGGTAGGGTGAGTTGCATCACACGCGAGACGTACCCGGTGGCCGAACTGGAAGAGCCGGATTAGGTGAGCCGGATTAGGTGAGAAAGAGCGATGCCGACGGCGACGCCGACGTTCAGAGAATCAACATCTGGGGCCATGTCGATGCGTACGTGCTTAACATGTTGACTGACAAGTGTTTGCGCACAGAGACCAGGCCCCTCGGCACCGACTATGATCGCGATGCGACCGGTGGAAGATCGCGCAAACTCTTGCAAAGAAACGGCTTGCGGTGATGGCGTCAAGGCGCAGATGCGATAGCCAAGCGCGTGCAATTGAGGAATTGATTCTGGCCAAGGGTCAATTCGAGCGAAAGGAATTCGTAGGCATAGTCCGATAGAAACACGCAAAGATTTGCGGTATAGGGGATCGCAGGAACGTGGGGTAACAAGTACGGCGGCATTTGGACCTGCCAACGCGGCGACGGTGCGGAATATTGATCCCACGTTATCGTGGTTGGCCAGATCTTCCATGATGATTAAGGTGGAAGCGTCGCGAGCGAGAGAGACCCAGTCGTGGTCGGGTGGGCGGAAGCCACAGGCGAGGATGCCGCGGTGGAAATCGAAGCCGAGAATGCTTTGAAGCAAGGCAGCCGGGGCGGCGTAGACGGGCACGTCGTCGGCGGCGAGGGCGAGAAGATCGGCGTGCGTTGTGATCGCTTCTTGGTCGATCAAGATCGAAGAGATGCGGATGGGGGGACGTGAGGTGAGGGCGTCGAGGGTGTTGTCTTGGGCGCGAATGAGTGCTTCGTGGACGACGAGTGGACCTTCGGCGATGAATCGGCCCAAGCCGCCTGCGGCTTCGAGGGCGCGAAGGCGCGAGTCTTTCAAGTTGGCGTAGAGAGCCAAGCGCGGATCGATTGAGGCAGTGGCGGGCGAGCTGTTGAGGATGTGGACGATTGTGGGCATATGCGTTGAGAGCGTAGAGAGTTGAAGCCGAGGAGGTGGCATGTGCCGCTACACTCGGCGGCGAATGGGTTGATCGTGCGAGTAGACCTTGTGAGCGGTCGAGGCGCATTGAAGAGGGAGCGTTCAGTGGAAATATGGCACGCGATAGTTTTGGGTATTGTGGAAGGGATTACTGAGTATCTTCCTATTAGTTCAACCGGGCACTTGATTCTTACGCGCGACATACTGGGGATCGGCAATGATCCGGCGACGCGCGGTGCGGTGGATGATTTCATGATCGTGGTGCAAGGCGGCGCGATCCTCGCGGTGCTTGGGCTGTACAGGCTTAATGTCAAGCGGATGTTGCTAGGGTTGATTGGCAAGGACAAGGGCGGGTTGCAACTGGCCACCGGCGTGTTCATCGCGTTCTTGCCTGCGGCAGTTGCTGGATTCCTTCTGAAGGATGCGGTCAAGGAGTTTTTGTTCACCACATGGGCGGTGCTCTTTGCGCTGGTAGCGGGTGGGATCTACATGATCATCGTGCACTACTGGGGACGCGGGCGGCTTGGGCTTCGGCGAATGAACGTGTGTGACGACGTGACGCAGGTCACGCTTGGGCAAGCTGGAACCATCGGCTTGTTGCAGTGTTTCGCGCTCTGGCCTGGGACGAGCCGGAGCATGATGACGATTACGGGCGGGTTGTTCACGGGGTTTACGCCAAGGGCGGCGGCGGAATTTAGTTTCTTGGTGGGGCTGCCGACGCTTGGGGCATCGTGCTTGTATTCGCTCTTGAAGAATTTAAAACAAGCTCGCGAAACGAACACGGAGAATATGTTCCAGCAACTTGGGGTGCTGCCTTGCGTTGTGGGCATGCTGGTGGCGACGATTGCAGCGGTAATTGCGGTGCGATGGCTGGTGGCGTTTTTGACCAAGCACGGGCTCGCGGCGTTTGGCTGGTACAGGATCGGGCTGGCGATTGTGATGGCGGTGCTGATTGCGCGAGGTGTTGTCAATGTGGATGGGCAAGGTTCGAGCGGGCAAGGCGTGAAAGCAAATGAAGCCACGGCAGCACCGGCGGTGATTGGTAGATAGGCAGAAGAGGGGTCGACAATCGACAACATGCATTCGGGAAGGCGAGAAAGACATGCTCCGCTGGTAAGCGGCGCGAATCGAGAAGGCACCAACATCGAAGTGATCGCGACAGGTCAAGGTGACAGGTCAAGGTGTCGTCAAGGCGGCAATACAAAGACTTCGGCGAGGATCGCCGGAGCACGCAAGGCAAAGGCACGCGATGAAAACTTCGTTTCCAAAGAACAAGATGAAGGTGGTGCTGGTCGAAGGCGTGCACGCGGTAGCAGCGGACGCCTTTAAAGCCGAGGGGTTTCAGGTCGAGACGCTCGCTGCGGCGCCGGACTCGGCGAAGTTGCTGCGCTTGGTCGAGTCGGCGCACGTGCTTGGGTTGCGGTCCAAGACCGAAGTCACGCCTGCGATCCTTGCTGCGGCACCTAGGCTTCTCGCGGTTGGTTGTTTTTGCATCGGGACCAATCAGGTCGCGGTGAAAGACGCACGCACAGCAGGGATTCCAGTATTCAATAGCCCCTTCAGCAACACGCGAAGTGTGGCGGAGTTGACGATTGCGGAGATCATCGCGCTGTCGCGGCGGCTTGCCGATCAATCGGCGAAGATGCACCAGGGCGTGTGGGACAAGAGCGCGAAGGGTGCACGCGAAATTCGCAACAAGACCGTGGGCATTGTCGGCTATGGGCACATTGGTTCGCAAGTGAGCGTGCTTGCCGAAGCCATCGGCATGCGGGTGATCTTCTTTGACATCCTGTCGAAGATGGCAATCGGCAACGCGCGGCCTTGCCGAAACCTAGGCGAATTGCTCAAAGAAGCAGACGTGGTGACCTTGCATGTGCCCGCGACGCAGAGCACCAAGGGGCTCATTGGTCGCGAGCAATTGAAGAAGATGAAGGCTGGCGCGCACCTGATCAACAACGCGCGAGGGAGTGTTGTGGATGTGGCGGCGCTTGCGGAAGCGATCAAGAGCGGGCACATTGGTGGAGCGGCATTGGATGTGTTCCCGCATGAGCCTTCGTCGGGAGAAGAGCCCTTTGCGTCGGAGGTGCGGGGGCTGGCGAATGTGATTTTAACGCCACATATTGGCGGGAGCACGCAAGAGGCACAGGCGCAGATCGCCGAGGACGTAGCGGGGAAGTTGCTGAAGTTCATCAATGTTGGAACAACGACGGGCGCGGTGAATGTGCCTGAGGTTGAGCTGCCGGCGCAGTCGTGGGTTGCCGAAGGAGGCGTCGGTCAATCAGTGTTGGAAGAGGAAGACGGTAGTGGTAGTGGTGGTGTGAAGGGTAAAGCGAGCAGTGCGCTCGCGCGGCCACACCGGATTTTGTACTTTCATAGAAATGTGCCTGGCGTGTTAAGCAAGATGCACGCGATGATCGCCGACCTTGGGGCGAACATCACTTCCGAATTCCTGCGCACCGACGCGGAAATCGGATATGTCGTACTCGATGTTGACCCGACCGATGGCTCGAAGGTGTTGGAACGGGTGCGGTCGATTCCCGATACGGTGCGCGTGCGGATGCTGTGGTGAGAGGAGATTCGGGAATAGGCATTGGGCGGAATGAAGACAGAGAAGATCAAGGAAGGCATCAAGGCAAGAGGCACCAAGCAGTGTCAAAGCCAGCATCAGGATCGAATCAAACCTGAAGGCACGAAATCGAAGATGATGTTTGAAGGAAAGTGTGTCGCGAGCGGCGGGCCACGCCACTACCATCGCGCATGACGCCGACGGCGGAACTTCTCATCCCTGAAGTCCTGGAGCTGATCCAGCTACGCGCATGGGGAGACTTGCGCGACGCGCTGCACCATGTGCCACCGGCGGATGTCGCGGAGATTTTTTCGAGCCTGCCACATGGCGATGCGGCGTTGGCGTTTCGCTTTTTGCAGCGCGATGACGCGGGTAGCGTCTTTAGCTACATGAGCCAGGAGCTGCAAGAATCGATCATCAAGCAGCTGGGCAACGAAGACGCGGTGCGGGTGGTCGATGCGATGGAGCCCGACGACCGCGTGCGCTTGCTTGATGAGTTGCCTGGCGAGGTTTGCCAGAGGATCGTGGCGAGCTTGCCACCGGAATCGCGTAAGGTCACGCAGGCAATTCTTGGCTACGCGGTGGGTACGGTCGGGCGGCTGATGACTCCTGATTATGTGCGGATTCGACCTGAATGGACGGTCGCGCAAGCGATTGATCATGTGCGTCGGCACGGGCGGGACGCCGAGACGATCAACGTTGTGTACGTGATCGATGATCATGGGCGGTTGGTAGACGATCTTCGGCTTCGGCAGGTGTTGTTGTCAGAGCCGAATACGAAGATTTCTGACTTGATGAATCAGAGTTTTTATGCGTTGCGAGCGGATGATCCGCAGGATCTGGCCGTGCGAATGATGAGGCGGTATGACCGCACTGCGCTGCCTGTGATTGACTCGCGAGGCGAGCTTGTGGGCATCGTCACGCACGATGACGTGGCGGACGTTGCGGAACAGCAAGCCACCGAAGACATCCAGATGATGGGCGGCGTTCAAGCGCTTGAACAAAGCTACATCCAGACCGGGCACGTTGAAATGTTCAAGAAGCGCGGCGTGTGGCTAAGCGCACTCTTTGTCGGGCAGACCGTCACGATTTTGGTGTTGGGCTCGTTCCAGGATCAGATTGAGAAAGCGGCGGTGCTCGCGATTTTTTTGCCCGTGGTGATCTCGTGTGGTGGCAACTCAGGGTCGCAGGCGGCGACGCTCGTGACGCGTGCGCTGGCGCTAGGCGAAGTGAAGCCCGCGGATTGGGCGCGGATCATTCGCAAGGAGGTCGTCTCCGCAGCAATGCTCGCGACGATGTTAGCGGCGATGGGCTTTGTATGCGTGACGTTCTTTACGCGGATCATCGGCCGCCCGACCACAGGCTTTCCGACGAATGTTGGGTTCACGGTCGCGCTCGCGATTGGCTCTGTGGTATTGTGGGGAACTGTGCTTGGTTCATTGCTGCCTTTGGCGCTCAAGCGGTTGAAGCTGGACCCGGCGACAGCGAGCAGCCCTCTGGTCGCAACGATTATGGATGCCAGCGGCACGCTGATTTATCTGGGTGTGGCGGTGCTGCTGCTGACGGGGACGTTGTTGTGAAAGTTCGATTTGGTTTGAACGTCTCTCTTGCGTGTATTCGCTTCGCGTGTACGATGCGGTTATGAGCACAACCCAAGCAATCCGCGCCTTTGGTGCAACTACCGCGTCGAGCCCTGTTGGTTTGATGATGATCAATCGCCGAGAGTCTGGCGCGACGGACATCGCCATCGACATTTTGTACTGTGGCATCTGTCATTCGGACCTGCATCAAATCCGCAGCGAATGGGCTGGAACGCTGTATCCGTGCGTTCCTGGGCACGAGATTGTTGGCCGGGTTGCAGGCGTGGGCGCGAGCGTAAAAGGGTTTTCGGTGGGCGATCTTGTCGGCGTTGGCTGCATGGTCGATTCGTGCCAAACGTGCAGCGACTGCAAGAGCGGGCTTGAGCAATATTGCCAGAGTGGCCCGACGTTCACATACAACGGCGTCGACAAACACATGCTTCGCGAAGCGATCAAGCACACGCTGGGCGGGTATAGCCGTCACATCGTGGTGGATCAGGGATTTGTGCTAAGGGTGCCCAAGAGTTTGAGCGACCCCGAGCAATTGGCGGCGGTTTCGCCTTTGCTGTGCGCGGGGATCACGACGTATTCACCCTTGCGGCACTGGGGCGTGACCAAGGGGCACAAGGTCGGCATCGTTGGGCTTGGTGGGCTTGGGCACATGGGTGTGAAGTTTGCGAATGCATTTGGTGCTGAGACGATTTGCTTCACAACTTCGCCTGGCAAGGTTGAAGACGCCAAGCGACTTGGCGCGCATGCGGCGGTCGTGTCGAAAGATGAAGCCGCAATGGCTAAGCACACTCGCACGTTTGATTTCATTCTTGATACTGTCGGCGCGAGCCACGAGCTTGATCCGTATATCAACTTGCTCAAGCGCGATGGCACGCTGTGCTTGGTGGGAGCGCCCGAACACCCGCACCCATCGCCCGCAGTGTGGAACTTGCTGCTTAAGCGGCGAAGCATTGCTGGGTCCGCAATCGGTGGCATCAAAGAAACGCAGGAAATGCTCGACTTCTGTGGCGAGCACGCGATCGTGAGCGAGATCGAAATGGTCGGCGCAAAAGATATCGAAACGGCGTACGCACGCATGCTCAAAGGTGATGTGAAGTACCGCTTCGTCATCGATTGCGCGACGATTGCATAATATGATTTGCGAGCGGCGAGCTTATAAACCGCTCACACGTTAGAATTTACTCAAAAAATAGCGTGCCGGACACCATGAGGTGGCCGGCAGCATTGAACTATGTGCTCGAATGAGCGCTTGCAGCTTTGCGGTTGGTATTACCGCTTGTTAGCAGAGCCGCCGTTTCGATCCGTATTCTGGCCACGGTTGCTCGCGTCTTTTTTGCCATCACGGTTGCCATCGCGGTCGTACACGGCGTCGTTGTCGCCTTCCAAGGCGTTCTGTGGCCCGTTTACTTTACCCGAGTTGGTCTTGCCGGTCATACTCCCGGAATTGTTGGCCCGGTCTTGAGTCGCGTTCTTGTCGGAAGAAGCGTTCGAGTCCATGTCCGCGTCCAAGTGCAGGTCTACGCCCGACTGACCTGGACGATTCCCCTGTCCCTGCGGGATCTGGCCGCTCTGGCCTGGGATGGCTTGGCCATGCCTGGCGCCTTGATTCTGGGTGTCGCGGTCTTGGTCGCCGGGGCGGGTGTTTGCATCACGCTTCCCGGTCGTGTCCTGAGCGGGGATGCCCTGACGCTGATTACCCTGCGCTTGCTTGCCCTGGGTCTGCGTGTCCCAGCTTTGGTCGCTGGTGCGCGTATTCGCATCGCGCGTTTTAGTAGCATCTGGGCTGGTTTTGGTAGCTGGGTTCTGGTTGTCGTTCTGCATGGTCGTAATCTCCGAAAATGGTTTCTACGAAAACTTATGACGCGGGCAAATTACGTCGGCGTAACTAATTACCGACGCAGTATTCATGCAATCCCCTGCCCGCAACAATGGGGAAATGCAAGTCTTCCTATTCGCTGTCGCAACTCAGAAGGCACGTATAAGGTTTACATATCTTATACGTTTGTGGTTCACGGTTAGGCGGCTATGAAATCATGATTCATTACAAATATCACATTGCAAGCAAGAGTACTTAGAGCAAATATACTATTAGGTCCTAACCGGTTTGCGCGTCGGGCGTGGCTTGCTCATCTCTTCCACGTTTGGTGTATCGCTATTTTCAACTGCTGCGGGGAGAAGTTCTTCGGTACAGATGCTACCGAGCTTCTCGTCGGCGTCGCCTTCTTCGTCCAGCGTCTTTTCCAGAAGTGCGACGATTTGGTCTTCGCCGAGAGCTTCTGCAATTACGATGGCGGACCCATACGCCGAGATCTCATAATGCTCGACCCGGCGGGCAGCGGCGATCAATGCAATATCGATGAGCGCAGGCTCGCCCTTTTCTACGAGCACTTCCGCGCCCTCGGCGACGAGCCCCTCCATCGCTTTGCACTTCTTGCCGCCCGGCGCTGTACCAAGCAGTTTAGCGATCTGGGCGAGACGTTCGATATGAACGCGCGTTAGTTCGAGATGTGATTCAAACGCAGAACGCAGATTGTCAGAGCTTGCAGCCTTGGCGAGTTTGGGAAGAGCCTTCACAAGCTGGTTCTCAGCATTGTAAAGATCCTTGATCTGCTCTTCGAGAAGTGCTTTCAGTGAATCGAGCATTGTGGAATCCTTTTCTTCAAGGTGCGAATCGTCCATCACATTGATGGACGCTGGAAACGCGCTGTATTTAGCATACATAACTAAGATATGAGTTTGAAATACATTGATATGCTTGATTCGCTGTAGGTTGGCGGCTATTAAACTACGATATATTGTAAATATAAATGCGTCTCATAAAAGTTAGGAGCAACTTCTAAGCAGCAGGAAAATGATCACGAGCGGGATTGGTACGCCGAGCGCCCAGAGCAGGATGGCGGGCCGGACCTTTCCTCTACGACTGGGCGAAGCCAAATGCAGAGGATTCGCTAATGTTGCTGCTCTATTTTCACTTGACGTGGTCATTTGCGAAAGTTTATCAGCTGCACAAGATAAGCAGTCTTTAGTAGTTTGCGAAGCGTTGACGTCGGAACGGATGCGATCGTTCATGATCTATACCTTTACCTATACAAAACTGGTTTCTTAGTACTGACTACCAACATAGTGTCCTAGCAATCTGAGTAGCCTCTTACTTTCGTGCAACGGGCGTATGAACTTTCTTGACCTAGTATGCGTGATCTACTTAAACTGAGATTAAAGTATGTATTTCGCACCTTGATTCTGCTAATCGTTGCCTGTGCTTAAGGCTTTCGCTGCACGCTCTCGAAGTTGCGTCTAAACAATTACTCCGAGGCTGGAGAGTTCAACTAAGAAAACATGCTTATTTGCGTACGAGACTATTTCACAAGCCTGCCACGTGACGCTTTTATTGCTTGTTAATAAATGCGCGGAGGCTGCGAAGTTCAACAGATAAAATATGCTGATTTAGGCCGTTTTCATATCTCGTATCTGCAGGTTGATATGTAGTGAAAGTTCTTTATGCGCGCGGGGTTTCTCATTGGTGGTAAAGTTTCGGATGTGTCGCTACGCGGCACAGGTCAGTTTCTTTGTGTGGCGCTGAGCTGTATCACAGCATCAATGGCTACAAACGCTGGCTCGATCACACCGCTGAATTGCAGCGAAAAATAGCATCTCAGTCCAGGCTTTCGACAACTTTGCGGTCAATC